>JAQCFG010000060.1 GCA_027618255.1 Cyanobacteriota bacterium | reverse complement strand
GATTAATTTCCTCAGTCTATATCATGCCCCATATTCATGACATCTACCAGGGTTGATTATTATCGACGAGATATTATTTGACTTATTGAGTATGCTTAACCTTTACCAAGTTGCATCATGCTATCGCTGCCTCTTGCTTTTTGATTTTCGTTCATTAATGCCCAAGCTTCTTTTTGGGCTTGAGAGTTTTCAGTTCTTAAATTCATGGCGATGGCAATTTGATGAGTGAGGCTTTGAGCGTCTGTTGAATAATCAGCCAGTTCAAATCTATTGCCGCCAAGAATATAGCTTTGATATGAGTCTTCAAGCCCAGCTTGATCTCTTTGGTGATTGTCAATATTGTTGGAATAGTGCTTGGCTGCCAGGGTTTCATTTCTGGCGTGATCTGTATTGATAGTTCTTGCTTTTACTGGTTCTACTGTCATGGCTTGCTCCTTTCCTTATATTACTACAAAGCTAGCTTGAATTGTGAATATACGGTATTTACTTGTTGAGTTCTGAGATTTCATATGCTTATTACAATAAACTTGTTCTGAAAGTCGAAATTCTCTAAGGGGTCAAACCATGCGTTCCGCATGGTTGCTACCTTTTTTAAGCGACCAGTATCTTTGAAACGCTGTTTCGAAACAGCTCTAATAGTTGTTCTTGTCGTGATATGGACCCGACTAGCAAACTTCGTTTTTACCGTGTCCTTAAACCCCTTGTTTTACTTGATTATCTGTGGTGAAAGCCTTCTGAGCTATACTGGTCACAGTAGCTATGGCAGATCCAGTAGAAGAAATCAAAGCAAAAGCAGATATAGTAGAACTAATATCTGAAGTGATTCCTGTAAAGAAATCTGGATCTAGCTATGTTGCTGTTTGTCCTTTTCATAATGATACTAAGCCAAGTATGTATATCAGTTCGACTAAGGGCATCTTCAAATGTTTTGCTTGCGGAGCTGGTGGTGATTTGTTCAAGTTTTGGCAGGATTATTACCAAAAAGATTTTAAAGAGAGTTTGAAAGAGCTTGCTCAAAAATATGGTGTTGAGCTTAATCTCTCTCAAGATAGTAAAGAAGATGTTGAAAAGTTTAATTTAGAGATTCAGATGCACGAGATTGCAGCGACTTACTATCATGATCAATTGATGGGATCTCAAGATGCAGCCCTGGCTCGAAAATATATTGAAGAACGTAAATTAACCACAGTCACTGTTAATCAATTCAAACTTGGTTTTGCGGTTGCTGATGCTAATGACTGGGGGAAATTAATTAAAATACTTCAAACCAAATTAAATGTTACTGAGGAGCAAATTGCTGAAGCTGGACTTGCACTTAAAAGTGAACGAGCTAATAGATATTTTGATCGTTTTCGTGGTCGTTTGATGATTCCGATTCAAGATGAAAGAGGTAGGGTGATTGCTTTTGGTGCAAGGTTGATTCCGGGGATGGACGGTGATAATGGTCCTAAGTATATGAACTCACCGGAGACAAAGATTTATCACAAGGGCAATAATCTTTATGGTATTCATCACAGTAAGGAATTTATTCGTAAGGAAGATGCTGTAATTATTGTTGAAGGCTATTTTGATTTGATTTCACTTTATCAAGCAGGCATCAAAAACGTGCTTGCTAATCAAGGAACGGCACTTACTGAAAGACAAGTCAAAACTCTAAGCAAGTTTAGTGAATCGAAGAGGATTTATTTGGCTTTTGATAGTGATGAGGCTGGCGAGAAAGCAGGTGATAGAGCAGCTGAAATTATTGCCAAGATTCTTGGTAAGTATGATTATGAACTGAGAATCCTTAAAGTGCCAGATGGCAAGGATGCCGATGACTATGTGCAGAACCATGGTCGTGATGCTTTTTTGACTTTGATTAAAGATGCACCGTTTTTGACTGATTATAAAATCAATAAGATCTATTCAGAGACTGATATGAGTTCGCCGCAAAACAAAGCTAAGGCGATTAAATACCTTGCTAAGTATCTTGCTTATATTCAAAATCAAATTGAGCTTACTGAGTATATAAGGATTATTGCAGCCAAGTTTAGGATTGATGAAGCTGATTTGATTCGTGAATTGAGCCAAGAAATTAAAGAAGATCCATATCCGTCGAAACAAGAACAGAAACCACAAGCAAAGACTAAAGCATTAGTCAATGGTCATATGATTCATGCTCAAGATCCTATTTTTGCTATTGAACAAGAATTCTTGTGTCTTGCTATTCGAGACAAGACTGTACTTGAAGAATTCTTGAACCAAGATGCAAGTTTGATTTCTGATAGACATCAAAAAATACTTTCTGCATTGACGGATATTAGTTTTGAAAATCCATACCTTGACGATGCTGAAGCCAAGTTTGCAATGTTGTCTGCCAACCTCGTCCATGACCGCGACTTGGCTGCTGACCTTGCTGATCTTGGTGTTAAGTTAGAACAAGGAAAACTAACAGATGACCGAGATGAGCGTTTTGCAGAATTGTTGCAACGGCTCAAACTTACCAGACTCAAAAAACAAATGGATCAAATTAAGGAAGAATTGACTTTACTTCATGATGATAGTGATGAATGGGGTAATAAAGCACAAGCTAAATTAACTCTGGAAAAAGAAATCCAAAGCCTTAAGTCTTTTAGGCATCCTGATACGATGAAGTCTTAAATGAGCTTGCGTAATTGGTGGTTTCAAGGCTCTTGGCAATTAAAGCTTCTGCTAGTTCTATCTTTGCCATAAAGCCAATTTGATTCATTCGACGTTCTGAATAATTACGTACGTATTGATCTAGCTGAGGGCTTGATAGATAGTTGATTTTGCTAGCATCGTCATCAAAACTAAGACTAGGTTTGGAGCTAAAGTCAATCACTGGTGTTTTGTTGTGTTTTGTGAAATGAATACTCGGTAATCTTGAATCGATACCAAAAATAACTAGGTCTGCGTCTTGTATAAGGTCTTTCATTTTTTGTGAATGATAGCCATGTTTGCAGCGCAGGTAGCTCATGCCCTCAAGTACTGTTGATGCTTTGATATTTGATATTTGTGAAGAAGAAGAACTGATTCTATGAGCCAGTGTGAACTTGTTAGGGTCTTGTTTTAGTTTGACAAGAGAGAGAGAGGATTGATGTGCCGTGCTTCCAGAGCCAGCTATGACGATGTTGCTAAAATGGTTTGTGCCAAAGTGCTTAAGTGCTGATTCAATTGCTACTGTGCAATAAGATACTCTTTCTTGGTAAATATATTCATCAATGGTTGATCTGAGTGCTTGAGCGTCGCGTAATAATTGTATTCCTTGTTTGCCAAGGTATTCCATATGAAAGCATTGCTTGAAAGCTATTCCGATTTGCATGCAAATCTCATCCTCACCAACAAGCCCACTGTTGAGTCCACAATAAGTTCTCAAAAATTGTAATTTGGCATCATCATCTTTAAGGTAGTCAAGAACAATTTCTGATTTGTTAACTGAGCTAATTGCACCTCTTAATTTGTTTATATTTACTTGACTATCTTGCCCATCTTCAATAATGACTAGTAATTCAAAGCGATTACAAGTTGTAATAAGTGCTAATTCTTTAACAAAATCAAAAATTTTGAGTCCATCTAGTAATAACGAGTATTCGTCATGTGAGAGCTTGGACTGTAGTAGCTCTTGGTTGCTATATTGCCCGAGTTGATCTCTAAGTGGGTTTTTGATTTGGTTAGGAAGCGAGATTCCTAAATAAGCCAATGCCATCTGGTTATTATAACTGCAAATAAAAAATGGAGGTCCCGGGTATCGTCTTTTTTAATAATAAATGATTGCTGTGCCTTGTTTCGTATAGATTTATCAAAGAAATGGAGATACCCGGGACCTCCATTTTTAATTTAGCGATAGTCTTGATAGATAATAATCGCATTGCTTGTTTAATAAACATTTATCACATTGGGCTCGTCTTGCTATACATGTTTCGCGTCCATGAGATATTAGCCAAAGTGAAAAATCTGCCCAATATTTCTTTGGCACTATTTTATTTAGATCCTGTTCGATTTTTTCAGGTTCAGCATTTTGGGTTAAACCAAGTAAAGTGGTGATTCGTTTGACGTGAGTATCAACTACAACACCTGCTGGTTTTTTAAACCAAGTTCCAAGTATCACGTTTGCTGTTTTACGACCAACTCCAGCTAATTGAACTAATTCTTCCATGCTATCTGGCACTTCGCCAGCGTGATGTGACATTAGTCTTTGTGACATGAGAATGAGATTGCGCGCCTTGTTTTTATAAAAACCGCAAGACTTCACGAGTTGCTCTACCTCACTTTGTTTTGCTGCTGCCATTTTGGCTGCTGTTGGAAATTTTTTGAAAAGTGCAGGAGTAGTCATATTGACTCTGTCATCAGTACATTGAGCAGAGAGACAAACTGCTCCAATTAATTCAAAAAGATTACGGTGGCGCAAGAAGCATTTGACTGGACCATAGTGGTCTTTGAGTTTTTTGGTAATGGTGCGTGTTTTGTTTTTCAAGTCCATTGTTTGTGATTATAGCGTCATCCATACGTCGCCTTCATCAGTCCTTAACAATGACGTATAATAAGAATATGACAGAAACACTCCCCTTAATAATCAAACAACTTGAGTTAGGTCCCATGGACAACTACATATATATAGTTGCAAATTCCAAGACAAAAGAAGCTGTTGTTATAGATCCGGCTTGGGATGTTGATGCAATCGAAAAGGAATTAACTAATAATGGCTTGAAACTCAAAGCTGCTTTGATTACACACGGACATGCAGATCACACCAATGGTATTGAAGCTCTTTTGAAAACTCATGACGTCCCTATTTATGTTTCTGAACATGAAGCGAGTTTTTATAAACCGGTTGGTGAGAATATAAAAGAAGTCAAAGAGAATCATCAGCTTGAGCTTGGTGATATCAAAATTGATTTTGTGCATACACCTGGTCATACACCTGGCTCTCAGTGTTTTCATGTGCATGGTAATTTAGTTTCTGGTGACACTTTATTTCTTGATGGTTGTGGTCGTTGTGATATGCCAGGTGGTGATGCTGAAGTGATGTTTGATACTATCGCCAACAAGTTAATGAAAATGCCCGATTCTACAATTATCTATCCAGGGCATAATTATCATCATCTTTGTTGTGATAGCTTGGAGAATCAAAAGCAAACCAATCCTTATCTTCAAGCAGAAAACTTAAACAAGTTTATATCGCGTAGGATGGGGTAAATAATTAATATGGCAGCTTTAAAGCTACTAATATCCTGCCCTGATCAAAAAGGTATCGTCTATGAATTAACAAAATTCATTGCGGAGAATGACGGCAATATAATTGATTCTCAACAACACTCAATGGATGACAAGTTTTTTATGAGACTTGAAATTGATAGTAGTAATTTCAAAATTGATTACTCAAATCTTGAAGAGAAATTTAAACCACTTGCTGATCGTTTTGATATGGATTTTAAATTCAGTCTGAAAAAAAAGAATATGGCGATGCTCGTTTCAAAACATCATCATTGTCTCAATGATATTTTGCTGAAACATAAATATGGTGTTATTGATGTTGATATTCCTGTGATAATAAGTAATCATCCAGAGGCTGAAGAAGTTGCTGCACTCTACGGAATTAAATTTCATCACTGCCCAATTATCAATAAAGACAAAGTAGCTCAGGAAGCTAAGATACTAGAAATTCTCCAACCGCTTGATATTGATTTTATTGTCATGGCTCGTTATATGCAAATTCTTAGTGAGGATTTTATCAATCAATATTCTTACAATATTATTAATGTGCATCATAGCTTCTTGCCGAGTTTTAAGGGAGCCAATCCTTATCATCAGGCTTATGAGAAAGGAGTCAAGATTATTGGTGCGACAGCTCACTATGCGACAGCTGATCTTGATATGGGTCCAATTATTGCTCAGGATGTTACTACTGTGAATTATAAGGACACTGCTAATGATTATGTCTCCAAAGGTCGTGATATCGAAGAGCTTGTATTTTCTCGTGCTATTAAAGCTCACAGCGAAGACAAGATCATTGTCTTTGATAATAAGACAATTGTTTTTCATTAAGCTCTAGTAAGTTGAGATATAATTGATACGAATGACACTCGAAGACATAGAAAGAATCAATCTCCGTTTATCAGACCTTAATTTGGCTGCTAAAGAAGCTACTGTGTCTAAGATTGTACAAAGGGTCAAGCGCGAGGGTGATAAAGCAGTTATTGCTTATACTAAGGAATTTGATAACTATGAATATGAGGATGGATTTGAAGTCGAACTTGATCTTGATGACCTGCCCAACTTTAATGAATTAGAAGAAGACCTGCAAATGTCCTTGAAAAGAGCATACGAAAGGATTGAAAGATTTCACCAAGAAGAAGTCAAAGAGAGCAAGCTCGATTATGGTTGGTCTTATAGAGGTGATCTTGGAGAAAGACTTGGTGTCAAATACCAAGCAATTGATTCAGTGGCAATCTATATTCCAGGTGGACAAGCTCCTTTGCTTTCAACTGTTTTGATGACTGCAATACCAGCAAAGGTTGCTGGTGTCAGGCGTATTGTAATGTTGAGTCCACCACCTATTAATGCAGGTATTCTTGCTGCCGCTGAGCTTTGCGGTGTTGATGAGGTTTATGCAATCGGAGGGGCTCAAGCAATCGCAGCTGCTGCTTATGGTACAGAGTCAATTGAACCTGTTGATAAAATCGTTGGTCCTGGTAATATCTATGTCAGCCTCGCTAAAAAACAAGTCTTTGGTACTGTCGGTATCGATGGAATTTATGGACCGAGTGAGCTGGCGATTATTGCTGATGCATCTGCTTCGGCTAAGCAAATTGCTGCTGATTTATTGAGTCAACTCGAACATGGTTCAGGACTTGAGTCGACACTTCTATTAACTGATTCAGAAGATCTTTTGCATGAAACGAAAAAACAAATAGAAAAACAAATTCTTGCTTTTGATTCAAAAACAGTTGAACAGATTGCAACAATCAGAAGCTCATTAGAAAAATGGTCAGCTTTGATTTTGACTGAAGATTTGTTAGAAGCTGTGGATATAGTCAATCAATATGCTCCAGAACATTTGGAATTGCACACCAAAGATCCGCAAGCATTGGTTGACAAAATTAAATCTTCAGGTGCAATATTTATAGGTGCCAATTCTTGCGAAAGCCTTGGTGATTATATTGCAGGACCTAGTCACTGTCTGCCAACTGGAGGATCAACTCGTTTTTCTTCCGGGCTGCAAGTTATTGACTTTATTACTAAGACAAGTTTGATAGATTTTTCTACTGTTGATAATTCTACTGTCGAATTTAGAAATATGATTGAAGATGTTGCCCGGATAGCTAGAGCGGAAGGGCTTGAAGGTCACGCTAGAGCCATGGAGGCAAGAGATTAATTATGCAAGCATGCTTAAAGAAAGAAGATCAACTTCATCAATTTCTTTTGAAAAAAATCATGAGAGAGATTGGAACTGGTAAGCCGGTACTTCATGTTAGTCAAAAACAAGAACAAGTTGAGGCTTTGCTCTCAGAAAACAATCACTATTTGAGAGTTGATAATTTTAAAGACTATAACTTCAAACCAAAATCGTTTAGTTATGTGATTGCTGATTTGGATAATGCTGGGTTAGATGATTTTGATGTGTTCTTAGATCAAGCTGCCAAGCTTATTGTTAGACCTGGTTTATTGATGGTCATTGCTTCTAATTTATGTAGTTTCAAGAATCAAATTGCAGTTTGTTTTGGTAATGAATTAGATAATTTTGATAGGCCGAATAGAGCTGTGCCACCTGGTTTCTTGCGTAATAAATTATTACGTAAAGGATTTTTTGTAAAGAATAGATTCTGGCAATATGATAATAAATTATTGATTATGGCTGATATACCAAATCATACCTGAGTCTTATTTAATCGTCTTTGGGTTTAATTCCCCTAGGCTTGCCTAGAGGTTCTTTATTTCTCTCCGAAGGACGTAATACGGTTGTTTATGCAGTTTTCAAACTTAGCTGCTCTTGATGCTTTGACGAGGATTATATTTTTGTGATTTGCTTTTAGCTTTGTGTCGAGTAGTTTTGTAGCCTGCTCTGCATTCATGTTACGCGCATCAAGTAATTTGAATTTGTCGTTTTCAAGTTGTTGTAATTCTATAAAAAGTTCTTCTATTAATTTTGCTTGTGACTCTTTGATATCTCCCAGCAAGGCGATCTTGTAATCATCTGGAAATTGTTTGATTAATGCATAGACTGAATTGCGAACTGCTTCTGGATTGGAGTTATAAGTCTCATCTATATATAAATTACCGTGATGCTCGATGAATTGACCTCTTCCTGGTGTTGGTCGATAATTATTAATCCCATCTTGTATCTGTTCTTCTGTGAGTTTGAGTAATTTGCCAACTACAATTGCTGCATTGATCGAAGCAAGTAGACCGTCAGAAAGAAGCAAGTATTGAGATAGGGAATAGGGGATAGCTGATAGGGAAAATTCGCTAATGTCTAGGTCCTGATACTGGTCTTTGATAGATTGATACAACTTAGGATCAACAACTAATCTACCTCTCTGTCCAATTCCCTTTTCCCTAATCCCTTTGACGATTTCAAGTTTGGCTTCACGAATTTTCTCTACGCTACCAAGTCTTTCAATATGTGCCGTCCCCGTATTAGTAATGATGGCTATATTAGGTTCTGAAGTTTCACTGAGTAACTGGATCTCACCAAGCCCGCGCATGCCCATCTCAAGAATCAATACTTCGGTATCTTCAGGCATTGATAGAATTGTTTTGGGAACACCAATCTCATTATTGAAGTTGGCTTCGGTGGCATGTACTTTGTATTTTTGTTCTAATAGTTTGATAAGCAGTTCTTTGAGAGTTGTTTTGCCTGAGCTCCCTGTAATTGCAATAGTGATTGGATTGATTAAGTTGCGGTACTCATTAGCTAGTTGATGATAAGTCTCAAGTGTGTTTGTAACGACTTTGATTTTGGAATCAGCATGTTTTTGCTCAGAAATGATGATATCAGCACCTAGTGATAATGCTTGGTCTATAAATTGATGACCGTCAAAGCTGTCACCTTTAAGTGCTAGATAAATATCACCTTGTTTTAAAGTCCTAGTATCAGTACTGATCTTTATATATTGGGTTTTATTAAGGAGATGACCCATAATTTTAATAATAAAGCATTGCTGACCACACTTTTACAATTCGGGATTGTAAAAATTATATTAAATTAGAATCTTCTAATGAGATTTTTGTCAATACTAATCACATTTTAAGCTTATATAGACTCGGGAAATAAATTGAACATAATACATATAGATAGATCAGTGTGAAAGCACCTATGGAAATAATATGTATATCGGTGTTACAATTTATCAAGTCTTTAATTAGAGGTTAAAATAAATAAAAAATCAATTCAAGATATTATCAAGAAAGTTGGTCCAAATAAGTTTGGCCCTTCTTTTATTTATCGGCATCATGCCTGCACAAGCAGTCAGTCGCTATGTTGCAATGGATTTCCTGTCAGGGATAAAACCAGATGTTGAATTACAAATCAATATCAACAGTCTTAATTTGGACCTGTCCAAAACCTCTAATATTAGAATTAGAATTCAGCCAAAATCAATTTATACATCATTAGATAATGCCGAAAGTTTTAGAATTAATATGTATGAAATTGTTGCGGGAACAAGAACATTTGTTACAAGTAGAAACGCATCTGTAAACAAAGAATCTAGAAATAACAAGACCCTAAGTGTTGATGCTGGAAGATTTGTTACTACTTCCAAAACACTTGAGTTTGATGTTTTTGATACTGAAGGTCAGTTGGTTAACACTTACGGAACAACTATTAATGCAACTAATATCGCTACTCAAACTGCTGCTGCTGCTAGCTCGTTTGAAGTTGCTAGTTGTGCTGACAATGATTTTGATTGTTTAATACAAGGTATTTTTGAACGTGTTACATTTGAAGCTAAAAAGCAAAGACAAGCTACGACTGGTTTTGAGAAAGAGGACAATGGTAGATTCAAGGTTTCATTACCAGTGCCTATCAGCGGCTTCAAAGTTTTTAGAGGAAGAAGAATTAATCCAGGTGGATCTAATATTGATACGACAGGCGGTGGGACTGGTGGAGTGACTGCGGCTTTTGGTGAAACTGTCGATGCGAGCTTTGTAAGAATTGGTGATAATGCAGCTAATCATGGTGTGTTTAGCTATGACCCAACTAATGGTCTTAACTTAGGTTTTGTTGATGCATCTTCTAACTTAGGTACTAAGTTCTCATTTACTGAAGAAGGTAAACTTGGAATTGGTACAACTAACCCACAGGCTTATTTACATGTACGTAACAGTATGAATCCAAACATGCCAAGCATGATTTTGGAACCTGGTTCTTTAACTTCATCAATTCCGGCAAATGGATCAATTGAGTTTGATGGAACAGATTTATTTTTAACCAAGGGCGGAGTAAGATCTGCAATTGGTGCAACTGGACCTGCTGGAGCAACTGGAGCGAGCGGACCTGCTGGAGCAGCCGGACCTACTGGTGCGACTGGTGCAACAGGAGCAGCTGGAACAGTTACTGCTAACAGTGGTGCTTTTATCAACGGTGACTTAGTTGTTGTTGGTGAAACTAGAACTGATTCATTAAGAACTAGTTCTATTACTTTAGTCAACGGTGCAACTATTAACGGTGCAACTTTTGTTAACTCAATAATTAGCTCTTTAAGTGCTGCTGATGGTGATCCTAATCCTGCTTTGTTAATTGATAATGCCGGTAATGGTTTTATGGGTTTTGCTAATGTGACTGGTGCTGATCTTAATGTCAACGGTACAGTAACAGCTGCTTTCTTTGTAGGAGACGCTTCTGGTTTAACAAACTTGCCAGTAAGCGGCGCGTCTGTAAACAATGGCAATATTAGCAACGCTACTTTGTTAGACACTACTGTAGATGGTGTTCTCACTTTTACTAACAACGCATCAATCCTTGGTGATTTATTTGTAAATGGCAACGTAACTATCACTGGTACATTTAATGGTGATGGTTCAGAACTTACCAATATTAGTCTTACAAACACAACTATTAATAATGGAACTGTGACTAACACAACTCTAAACAATGGTGATATCAATAATTCAACAATTAATGGTTCAACTCTACTTGAGAACACAGTAGATGGAATATTGACTTTCACAAACAACGGTTCTATTGAAGGAGATCTAGTAGTCAATGGAACAGTAACCGCTGATTCATTTATTGGAGATGGTTCAAACTTAACTAATATCGATGCAAGTGCTATCAATGGTGTTGTTGCCAATGCAAGTTCTGCTCTAACGGCTATTGCTGCTGATAACGCAACAACTGCAAATGTGGCTGATAGTTTAGCGAATGGTGCAACTTTAACTAACGCTAATCTAGATGGTGTTTTGAGCTTTA
>JAQCFG010000059.1 GCA_027618255.1 Cyanobacteriota bacterium | reverse complement strand
TTTGGTCCATAATCCTTGCCTGCCATCGAAGCGCCAGCTCTTAGGATTTGGAACTGGTCTTTGATGTAGTGATAGGCATGAAAGCTTACAGCAAAGATATCTGGTTTGTCATTAGCTTTGATCGTTTCGCTGTCACTGGCAATTACCATAGCTTGTTGATTTAGTACATCAATTTCATCGCTGCTGATTTCAAACTCATATCCGCGCAAGTCTACTTTGCCAAACTTGATAGCGTAGAACATGAAGGCGTCATCAGAATCAGGACTATGCTTTACTCGAATCTTCTGAGCGAAGTCTATGATTTTAGTAGATTGGGATATTGACAAAATGATTGATTCCGAATTTTTTGCTGAGGTAGCCTATGCCAAATTGAGCTGGCCAGCGACCGACCTCTCTAGGGATTTGAGTCTTTTTATTGTTATATTCAAAAAGATATTCGATAGTGGTAACATGCGGGTAGCCAAGACCATTGAGACTTCTATTAACTGCCATATAACATGAGTCATCAAAGCTTGGATTATTTGACCTTTCCATAAATTCATAGTGATGCACACCATCTGGAATAAATTGTATCTTGACTACAGTCCTGAGATTATTATTGGGATAATCTGCAGGGAACCAGTTTTTGTTTATATCTTTGCCCAGGCCAGTCGCAAAAGTTTCAAGTGTTTTGTATTCTGCAGGACTCATATTACGATCTGAAATAATTGCGCTTAGGTTCTTTTTGACTCTGGCATGGGCAAGAGGGCATGAAATCAATAAAATAAATAATAATAGACTGCGCATGAAATGATTATAGCATCCGTCTTCGCTATGCTACGACGCGATCTGATGATCCGTCTTCGCTATGCTACGACGCGATCTGATGATCCGTCTTCGCTATGCTACGACGCGATCTGATGATCCGTTTAAAATAGCATCTTGAACGGCTTAGCCATTGCACTAGTTGCGCTGCTTACAGGATTGATGTCTTTGGTTTTGTGAGACTCGAACATGATAGCAACTCTTCTGGTATGATCTGGTTTTTTGAATGGTGATGCTGACATCAAAGCTTGTTTACAACTTTTGTCATAAAATTTGTCACCACTAGAATATTTTCGTTCAATATCAGTAATGTGGCCACTTGGTTGCACTGTTACATAGTAAACCGTCTTGAGCGGTCTTACTGATTTAAGAGGATCCCATTTGTCACTTATTTTTGGTCTGATTCTATCAATATATGCCCGGTTCTCACTTTCTTGCTCGTAGCTATAACTACGGTTAAGGTCTTGCCCTGAAACTCTTTTGTAAAAAGCCTCAGCCCCAAGAAAGCTGGTAGAAAGAATTATTACAAGTGTCCAAACATAGATCATGAAATTATAAACTTGGTATTAATGTAAGCCAAGGTATCTAGTTGTGCCTCATAAATATTGTTTATAAAACTTGGATATAAGCCATAGACAATTGAAAGACCAAGCAATACTCCAAGTACCGTCAGTTCTGAGCCTCTTGCGTCAGTTAGTTTAAGCCATTTGTCTTTGATCTCACCGTAAAATACTCTCTGGTTTACCCAAAGCATATAAGCTGCTGTAAGAATCACGCCAAGTGCAGAAACTGCCGCTGAGATCTTCACTGGATCAAAACCACTTGCGGGGCTATCAGCACTGAAGACACCATAGAAAATTAATGACTCACCAACAAAGCCAGAAAGTCCTGGCAATGCAAGGTTGGCCATTGCCGCTAGCACAAATAAATAAAATGTTGTTGGCATGACTTTAGCAAGTCCACCAAGTTCTTCAATTTCACGTGTGTGAGTTCTTTCATAAAGCATTCCGACAATCATGAAGAGTGCTGCTGAAATTAAACCATGAGAAAACATCTGGAAAACTGCACCGCTGTAACCTGCCGTATTAAGACTTGCAAGTCCTAATAAAATAAAGCCCATATGAGAGATCGAAGAATATGCGATTACTTTTTTGAGGTCAGTTTGTATTAATGCCGTATAAGCTGCGTAGATGATATTTGCTGCGCCTAGTATTGCCAAGGCTGGTGCCAGTTTGACTATTACGTCTGGGAAAAAATCAAGACCAAATCTGATTAAACCATAGCAACCCATTTTAAGTAGTATGCCCGCAAGTAGCATGGAGACCGGGGTTGGAGCTTCTACGTGAGCGTCTGGTAACCAAGTGTGGAAAGGTATAGAAGGAAGTTTGATTAAAAAGCAAGTTGCAAAAAGTAAGAAGATACCCATTTGAGTTGTGTCACTAAGAGTAGCTGTGAGTTTCGAAATTTCTACCATGTCAAAACTAGAAAAACCAGTTGCTGCTAATAACCAGAAGATACCAAGCAATAATGCGATACCTGCTGCAAAGGTATAAAGAAGGAATTTCATTGAGGCGTAGTTACGGTTTTTGGAACCCCAGATTGCTATCAAGAAATACATTGGTATTAATTCTAATTCCCAAGCTAAGAAAAACAAGAACATGTCTTTTGCCATAAAGACTGCCATCACTGCCACTGACAGGATTAGAAGGAGTGTGTAATAAAGTCTTGGTTGACGTTTCTGTGCGATTGGTTTACTTGCAATGATTACACATGGTAAAAGGATCGCTGTTAGCAAAACCATTGAGAATGATAAACCATCAACAGCAACAGAAAAATTGATTGGTCCAAGCCAATGGTAGGACTCAGCTAATTGTGGATTAGTGTTTTCTGGATTAAATAGTCCAAAATATTGTTTGAGAGTAATAAGCAGAACTAAAATACTTGTTGCTAGTGATATGTGTCTAGCTCTGTCTTCTTTCATATCAAAGATAGCAATGCTTACCGCAGCTAAACTCAAAAGAATGAGTATTGTGCTTAACGAATGACTATATATAAATTCCATCAATAACAATTTAGCAGAATATTCCATAATCGTCACCTCATCACGTAATACAGATGGATTTTAATTATAGTTTCAGGGTGCTGTTTTTCTTTCTGTGATAATATTTTTAAGCTAATGGTCAGATAGCTCAGTTGGTAGAGCAGAGGACTGAAAATCCTCGTGTCGGCAGTTCAATCCTGCCTCTGACCACCACTTATTCACAAATTACTTAATACAGGATTGAACTGCCTTGCAGTAGATCTTTTGTCTGTCATGAGCTAGCGCTCATGCCCATGCCTCTGACCACCACTTATTCACAAATTACAATAGACTTGTTTTGAAAGTGGGATTATCTCCAAAGGCAACACGCGCATTCAGCGCGGTTGCTACCTTTTTTTGAGCGACCTGTACATCGAAACTTTGTTTCGAAACAGGTCTAATACAGGATTGAACTGCCTTGTAGTAGCCCTTTTGTCTGTCATGAGCTAGCGCTCATGCCCATGCCTCTGATAACCATCATAACCTAAGGATAATCCAAAAATGTATTACTAGTATTGTATGCGTAATATAGAAGCTAATAAAAAAGAACTTGATACTAAATATAGACTAGATTCAATTAGTCAAATTGATGAGTTACTAGATTTAATTAATCTTAACTTAGCTAATTTTCGGGAAGGGGAATTGATAGAGAATTTTGCAGCTATGCCAGATACAACAACAATAGATGATTATCAAATCATTAGTAATGATATAAAAAATATCAAAAAAATATTAGGTCAATCTTGGAAGGAAATAGCTAATGATGTGAATAAGTTGATTCAATTTTTAACTAAACAAAATGATAAACCAGAGATATTAGAGAAACTGAAAGAACTTGACCAAACAATTAAACACAATGATAGACAATTAGAATTTCTTGAAGAATTGCAAAAACTACAAGTTTATCAAGAACTTGAACTCAATGAACTTCATGAAAGAGCCAAGAGACGAATTATTACAGAAGAGATTAATGAAGCGATTCGCTATGCAAAACACAAATTCAATGACTCGATTAAGTTGAATATCTATAGCTTAGAGCATATGGCAAAAGCATTTAGTCCTGGTTCAACATCATATTTTGCGACTATGGCTATGGTTGATAGTCTTAAGTCTAGTTTGTCTAGTTAGAAAATCCTTAGCAAAATAAGTCAAAATCAAATCTGCTCCTGCTCGTTTGATTGACGTTAATGACTCTTTCATTGCCTGGTCCAAATCTATGTAGCCAGCTGTAGCTGCAGCGTGAATCATTGCATACTCACCGCTAACTTGATAGGCAGCTACTGGTACATGACTTTGTTCTTTAAAGTTTTTGACTATATCAAGATACCAAGAAGCAGGTTTGACCATCACGATATCAGCTCCTTCCATAATATCGAGTTCAAGTTCTTTGATTGCTTCAAGTGAGTTGGCTGGATTCATTTGGTAGGTTTTTTTGTCTTGGGGACCTTGGTGCTGGACTTGATCTTGACTACCCAATGAACCTAAAGCATCTCTAAAAGGACTATAGAGGCATGATGCATATTTTGCTGTATATGACATGATCAAAGTATCTTGAAAGCCAGCCTCATCTAATGCATGTCTTATTGCCCCAACTCTTCCATCCATCATGTCTGATGGTGCAACAATATCTGCACCAGCTTCTGCCTGGACTACTGCCATAGCGGCTAGTTGTTTAACTGTTGCATCATTGATTACCTTACCGTTTTGAATTAATCCATCGTGTCCATGGTTCGTGTAGGGATCAAGAGCGATGTCTGAGATGACTAATAAATCTGGGAATTTTGTTTTGATAGTTTTGATTGCTCTTTGAGTTAAGCCATTAGGATTGATAGCTTCCTGGGCTGATTCAGTTTTGAGACTCTGGTCAATGACAGGAAACAAGGCTATTGCCTTAACACCAAGTTCTGTTGCTGACTGGATTTCAGTCAAGATACTCTCAAGTCCCCATCTGTAGATTCCTGGCATTGATTTTATTGCTTCTTTTGTAGTTTCTCCTTCTTTAATAAAAAGCGGATAAATTAAATCATTTGCAGTGACCCTATTTTCTTCAACTAAGTCACGAAGCATTGCATTAAGGCGTAGTCGTCGGGGTCTATTTTTTTGCATTCTTAATTGCCTCTCGCACTCTCTTTCTAGCGGTCCCGCCAAATACATCTCTAGCATCAACACAAGCCTCTGGACTTAGATCAAGTTCTTGAGTGAATTTATCCGAGAACTTTTGCAGCTCTACAAGACTAAGATCTTTGAGATATTTTTTTTGTTTGATTGCCCATTTGACAATTTGTCCAACTATAGAATAAGCATCTCTAAACGCTAGTCCTTGTTTAACTAGGTATTCTGCAATGTCTGTAGCCGCTGCGTAGCTGTTTGCAACCGCTTGGTACATTGCTTCTTTGTTGACCTTGATGTTGTTAATAAACTCAGTTGCAATTGCAACACACTTGATGGTAGTTTCGTTTGCCATAAACAATAGTTCTTTATCTTCTTGCAAGTCTTTATTGTATGAAAGTGGCAGTCCCTTGACTGTGATCATAAGTGCGTTGAGTACTCCAATCACTCTACCTGCCTTGCCTCTAAGTAGTTCTGGGATGTCTGGATTTTTTTTCTGTGGCATCATGCTTGAGCCAGTTGCAAAACCATCAGAGATCTCTATGTAGCCAAATTCTTGTGAGTTCCAGACTATCATCTCTTCTGCGAGTTGCGAGAGATGAAGCATGATAGTTGATAAACAAAACTCATACTCAAGTACAAAGTCTCTATCGGAAACTGCATCAAGACTATTGGTTGAGGCTGAGTCAAAGCCTAATTCTTTTGTTGTAAGCTTTCTGTCTATATCAAAAGTCGATCCTGCCAGTGCGCCTGAGCCTAGTGGATTGACATTGATTCTCTTCAAAGCATCTTCTAGTCTTGCACTATCTCTTGAGAACTTGTCTTGGTATGCCATCCAAAAATGCCCAAGTGATATTGCTTGAGCTTGCTGCAGGTGAGTGTAGCCTGGCATAATTACATCTATATCTGTTTTGGCTCTTGTAATCAGTGAGGATCTTAGTTGCTTCAAGACTTCTTGTAATTGTGCTAATTGATTTTTTAGATACAACCTGAGGTCTGTTGCAACTTGATCATTTCTGCTTCTTGCAGTATGTAATTTCTTAGCATCATCGCCGATAAGCATAGTGAGTCTTGCTTCTATTGCCATATGCAGATCCTCATCAGCAATTCGTTCAGCTGCCCATTCTTGTGGATTCATCGCAATCTCTGCTTTGATACTGTTTAGACCTTCAATTATTGTTTTTGACTCAGCTTTGCTAATAATCCCTTGTTTTGCAAGCATTTTACTGTGCGCAATTGATCCAGCGATATCCTGCTCAAACATCACAATATCAAAACCAATACTGGCATTGAACTCTTGGAGAATCTTTGCTGGCTCTGTTTCAAACCGAGAAGACCATAAATTCTGCTTTTTAGCTGCCATTTTGCCAATTCTATCATGTTGCTATCAAATAGCCATGTTGTGCTGCCTTGTATTGCTAGGGACATTATGGGCAGAGATAATTCTAATCTACAAATTGATCCAAGTTTGACACTCAGTAGAGCAGTCAACGATAATTACAGTTATAAAATCAATGATAGTGGTGGTAGCATTTCAAGCAAGTATAGTGGACATAGTGTCTATTTTGGACCAGGAGAGCGGGATAGTGCTATTAAGGAACTTGAGACTTTTGACAAGAATATGAAACGCGAGAACCTGATAGCGATGCTTGAAATGTCGACAAGCTCAACAGCCGTTCTTGAAAGTATTTATAGAAACAATCCACCACTCAATGCAAGCGGTCAGCCAGAATTGACTCCTGAGTATTTGGATTTGATTGCTAATAAAGTAGCAGACTCACTCAAGTCTGAGATGAGTACGATGACAGAGGATCAACTCAAAGCATATGCTGGTCGTTATCCAGGCAATAGCGCAGTGGCTTCTGTGCTTGATGATTTTAAGACACGCAAACAAGCAGTTGCATTGCGCTTGGAGCTAGATTTGCCTGAAGGGCTTAATGGAAGAGAACTGAATGAACTGGATGATGTTAATTCCGTCGCTTACAAAGATCTTTATATGCCTGAGATTAAAGAGATTCAACAAGGGTCAGTTTTTGATGTTTTTAATTTAGTAAGAGATCTCAAGGAGACAGGTGTTGCTATGCGTACAATCGCTGAGAGCCTGGGGATTACTAAAGACCACGTGTCTGAATTTAAAAAACATAATGTTTTGTCATTTAATATTTGACCTGTTTCGAAACAAGTCTATTATTAATTAAAACCCTTTTTAATCGATTTGTGCACGTTGTAAGGAATCAGAATAATCAATTGCAATAGTTTTGTATTGAGTATAGGTTTCAAAAGCAGCCACTCCTGATTCTCTTGAACCATTGCCGGTATTTTTCCAGCCACCAAATAAACTAGCGCCGCCGCATTCTGCTCCAATCGTTGGTGCATTGAGATAGACTAAGCCAGACTCGAATCTATGAACGGCTTTCATGCCGAGATTTATATCTTTGGTGTAGATTGAATTTGAAAGACCATAATCAACATCATTTGATATTGCCAAAGCTTCTTCTAGAATCTCTTCTTGCGTTTTATTAGTTGAATCAATTTCGATTACCGCAAGTACCGGACCAAAAACTTCTTCTTTGGTGATCTTCATACCATGTTTGGTTTTGAGGATTGTTGGTGCGTAGAAATAGCCTTGATGAGAACCATCGTCAAGAATCTCTCCACCACAAACCAATTCGGCTCCTTCAGCTAGTGCTGCTTGAACCATGCCATGTATTTTGTTTAATTGTTTGAGACTAATAATCGGAGCGTAGTTAATTGCTGATTGTTTTTTAGTTTTGTCATAAAACTTGGCTGCTTGTGTTTGTAGTTTTTGTATTATAGGTTCTGAGATTGTTTTGTCGATAATTAATCTACTGGTGCTTGTGCAACGTTGCCCGCTAGTGCCATAGGCTCCCCAGAGAACACCGTCTGTTACAAGTTCTTGATTAGCGTCAGCAAGTACGATAGTACTGTTTTTGCCACCAAGTTCAAGTGCACATTTTTTGAAACCAGCTGCTGCAATTCCTGCAACGTGTCTGCCAACAGCAACTGATCCAGTGATGCTAACTATTTTAGTTTGATCTGACTTGGCTAGGTATTCACCAACTTCACCAGCACCCATTGCAACTTGAGCAACGCCTTCTGGAAGTCCTGCTTCATTAAGAACGTCAACAAATAATTTGCCTGATAGAGGAGCAAGCTCGGAAGGTTTGAGTATAAAAGTATTGCCGGCAATCAATGCTGGAGCTGCTTTCCATGATGGTACTGCTGCTGGAAAATTCCATGCAGTAATGAAAACAGCCGGCCCAATAGGTTGGCGAATGGTCATTATCGCCTTGTCAGGCATCTCTGACTGACCAGTCATGCCATAGATGGCTCTACCTTCTCCATTGAAAAAATCAAAGACATCTATGATCTCTTGAATCTCACCAAGGGCTTCTTCAAGTGGTTTACCGTTTTCACGATGCAGAATAGTTGCTAGTTCTTCTTTACGTTCGGTAAATATTTTGTTAGCTTTCATTAAGTACTGTGCGCGCTTTGGAGCTGGCATCTTTGACCAAGACTTGAATGCCTCAGTTGATTTGGCGAGCATCGCATCAAGCTCTTGACTGGTTGAAACCTCGTGTTCAGAAACTATCTCTTTGATATTTGCTGGATTATAGTTAATTATTTTGTTCATGATTATTGTGCAATTGCTTCAGCAATTATATCAAGACCTTGTTGTAGGTTCTCTGCTGTAATTGTTAGATCTGGTGCTAAGCGAATTATATTGCCATAAGTACCGCAACCAAGCAAGAGTACGCCTTTGTCATAGGCAAAGTTTTTGACTTTAGTAACTGTTGCAGTATCAGGGAAAACTAATGCAATCATCAAACCTAAACCTCTAACTTTGATTTTGTCATTAAGGTCTTCACGAGGCTTGCGACTGTCCGAGCCAGGGAACTTCGATTCAAAGAACTTAAACACTTGCTCTGATCTTGCGTTTACATTGTCCATTATTTTATCGCGTTCGATAATTTCTAATAATTTCAAAGCCGCTCTACATGAAATAGGGTTACCACCAAAAGTAGTACCATGTGAACCAGGTGGCATTTCATACATTAGTTCTTTACGACTTGAGAATGCTCCTAGTGGAAGCCCGCCTGAGAGACCTTTTGCCATTAATTGAACATCAGGAACTACTCCATAATGATTTGAGGCAAACCATTTACCAGTTCTAGCAATCCCAGATTGTACTTCATCAAATATCAAAAGTATTTCATGTTTGTCACAAAAATCTCTAAGAAATTGAAGATAGTTCTTACTGCCATCTAAACCAGGAGCCGGAATATATCCACCTTCTCCCTGCATCGGTTCAATTATAATTGCTGCAACAGATTCAGGGTGAACTACTGTATCAAAATAGTTCAAGAAGATTTTCTCATGGTGTTCTACCAACTTGTCTCTGGCTTCTTGAGTTTTAGCTTCATAAATATTAGGGAAACTGAGATGATGAATTCCTGGAATTAGTGGATCATAAAACTTGCGGTATGCTGACTTCGAGCTAGTAAATGCAGTTGCACCAAGAGAACGTCCGTGAAAGGCACCCTTGAATGCAATAAAATTGGTTCTGCCTGGTTTGAGTTTTTTGGCAAACTTGATTGAACCATCAACTGCCTCTGCTCCGCTGTTACAGAAGAAAGTATTGTTGAGATCACCTGGAGTTATGCTTGCTATTTTTTCGGCAAGATCAATATTGGCAGGATAATGAACTACGCAACTTGTGTGAATGCATGAAGCTGCTTGTTTTGCGATTGCCTCAACCACTTCTGGATGACAGTGCCCTAGCTGGTTTACGGCAATACCACTTGTTAGGTCGAGGTATTTTTTACCATCCTCTCCATACAAAAATGATCCCTCACCTTTTACAGCGACAAGATCAAAGGCACGTCCCAAAGCAGGGGACAGATATTCTGCATCTCTTTTTAGTGTATCAGACATAATTACCACTTCATGGTAGCAAAGCTATCCATTCTGATGTTTACCCTGTTTCTGTATATTAATAACAGTAGGGCAAGACCGATGGCTGCTTCTGCAGCTGCAATTGCCATGACAAACAAGCTGAAGACTTGTCCTTTAACCATGATTGGATCGATATAGTGTGCAAAAGCTACAAAGTTGATATTGATTGCGTTTAGAATTACTTCGATGCTCATGAGTACACGGAAGGCGTTGTTCCTTGTGATCAAGCCATAGACACCAATTGAGAACAAAAGTGCTGAGAGAATTAAGTAGTGATTTAGTCCGATTTCCATTAGTTTATCCTTTAGCTTTGTCTAAGCGGCTTCCTTTGTTTCTAATTCTTTTTTTGAAAGTATGATCGCTCCAACGAGCACGATCAGTAATAATACTGAGATCAATTCAAAAGCCACTATATAGTTACTAAGCATTAATTGACCTATTCTGGCTGTATAAAGCCCTGTGACTTCATCTATGTCAGCAAGGTTGTCTTTTGCTCCAGTTAGTTTTGATATTGTATCCCAGTCTTGTGAAGTAATGACTTTGACCATTAATGTAAATAATCCTGTTGAAACTATTAGTGCCAATATATTTCTTGTGTTCAGTTCGACTTTGTCTTCAGTATCATCAACATCACTTGGTTTTTGTTTCAGATTACAAAGCATCACTGCAAAGATAATGACCAAGACTATTCCGACTGCATAAATTAGTATTTGCGAGACTGCAACGAAGTTGGCGTTTAAGAGGAAGTATATTCCTGCAATCGCGCTGAAGGCTCCAATTAATAAAAAGCCAGCTCTTACCAGGTTATCCAAAAATATCATTCCCAGTGAGCATATAACTGCAGCTGCAGCTAATATATAGAAGGGTATGTGCGAAAACTGAGCTAGTAAATCCATAAGCAAATAAATTATAGTCTAATTTCGCAATAACGCAAATTCTAGCCAAACCCCACCCCGGGTATCACAAATTTTGTATAATTTTGTATTAATCCAACAATATTTTGACTAAAAATATAGTGTTTTGATTTTATTTGTGATACCCGGGGTGTGCTTTTTGTGATACCCGGGGTGTGGTTTTTGTGATACCCGGGCTGGGGTTGGGAAGATAATTGTTGCGAATGGATTAAAAATGGAGATACCCGGGATCGTCATTTTATAGTTTGGGCAGAATATAATCAGAGGTAGCTAGGAGGCTATCAAATTGCGTACGTCTATGGACTTGAAAAAAATAGCAGAAAACAGAATTGTTATTGACCAGAATGTATGTTCTGGCAAAGCACGTATTAAAGGAACCAGGATTACGGTTGCTGATCTCTTGTTGAGTTTCGCTGAAGGTATGTCTCAAACAGATATATTAAGAAGCAATAGAGGCTTGCAAATAGAAGATGTCCAAGCAGCACTTGCCTATGTCTTTTGTATTAGTGAGGGTATTCAACTCAATATCGGATCTGCCTTTGATACTGGCAAACAAGAACTTGAAAACAAAGAACAAGAACTCGTAGTAAAAGAAGAAGACAAATTTACCGAAGCTCTTGCACTGCAAGCAGCAATCCAAGAAGACCTCACCAAAGAAAAGATCGCAGAAGTCAAAGCCAAAAAAGCCAAGAAAACTAAACAACCAATCCAAATTGACAAACAACCTGCCCCCAAAGAACGTGCCTATGATTTATTGATTGATATTTCTGGTGAGCCCAAAACTAAGATCTTCACTATCGCTGATCATATTGAACAAGGGCTTGATATGAGCTTGGATAATTATGTTTTTGAGAAAAGAGCTGATGCCAAGACTTGGCTTTGCTATTCAACCAACGACAATATTGAAATTGATCAAACTATGCGCAGAAACCTGATGGTAACTTACTCACACAATGGTTTAATCAAAAAGGCTATCTTTGAAGGTTATTTGACGACAGACAGACAACACAAAATATTTATGCAAAGAGATGGGGATCTGACTTGTGGTAGGGCTTTGTAGTTAGCTGAACATTGTATTAAAGTCTAAACTGTTTTGATCGATATTTGGAGGAGGGGCTGTCATTGCTAGACTTCTTTGGACTGCATTACTTTGATTTAAATCTTTTTCTTGCTGATCTTTTTTTAAGATTGACTGAATCATTTTATTAAGCTCTGCTTTGCTTTCAGGTGCTAGTCCATTGACTCTTGCTTTGATGTCTTCAGTATCACCGCTAAGGATTTTTGCTTTGAGTTGATCTGTGCTTAGATC
>JAQCFG010000058.1 GCA_027618255.1 Cyanobacteriota bacterium | reverse complement strand
TGTAACCAAGTCTCGTGTTTAATCTTGCCGAAGCCATTTTTCGGGAAATTCGTTTTGTCATAAGCTTCAAGCTGAAAATCTGAGAGCAGCTGCCCTAGGTGAATAGTTACGATCGAAACCCCAAATCAAGATAAACGCCACTATTTCCATTTGACAAAACCTTGAAATATTGCTAAAGCATTAAGAATGCACAAAAGGGTATGGTTTCCTCTGCTGATTTTGCAAATATTGCTAGCCAGCTCTATGCATTCAAGTGCCCAAGACCAAATATGGCAAGGTTATATCAATATAACGGTCAGTGAAGAAGCTAATGATAACTATGAATACAACTTTATAGATATTAAGACTAAGCAAAATTACTTATTAAAATTCAATGAAAAAGCTTCTCTCAAACCCATTAGAGATTTAGTAGAGATCAAGGGTTCATTAAGAACAAAAACAATATTAGTCAAGGAATATAAAATTCTTAACTCTAGTCAAAAAACTAGATTGAACTATGCGACGCAAAGTGAAGCTCAAGGACTACAAAAAGTCAATAGTTTTATAATCAATGACCCTAACTTCCCAAGACCGCTTGATCCTGAAATGAATACCGAATCTATTACAGCAAGTGTCTATAACTCTGAAACAAGTCTAAAAAACCTTCTTGAAGAATATTCTCGAGGAAAACTCTCTATTACAGGCTCGACCTATTTCCTTAATTTGCCAGGTGCTTGTAGCGACGGAGTAAGTTTCTCTAATAGAGCCCAAATGGTTTTAGATTACCTATACCATAATCTTCCTCAGGCTTTAGATATGGAAAGAATGATTTTCTTTAGTCATCAAGAATGCTCTGGTAATGCTGTTGCTGGGTTAGGTAGCCTTGGGAAATATCACATGATATTACCAGACGACTCTGTTCAAATGCTTTCAATTAGCTTGAATTTATATAATTCAAGCGGCCTAATACTACATGAATTTGGTCATAACCTAGGACTGCACCATGACAATTATAACTTGTGTGGAGAAGAGATATTCTCTAATGATTGTAAATCTCTAGAATATGGTGGTGTCTTTAACACCATGGGAGCAGGTAACTTTCTATCATTCAATTCAATAAATAAATACGATCTGGGTTGGTTAAACTCAACTGAGATCATTGAGCTTGACAGCAATCAAAACATCAATCAAGAATACAGCATCAACTCTCTCAATGACGACAACCTAGCTCCAAAAACCTTAAGAATCAAACGAAAAAAAGGTGACTATCTTTATGTGGAATATAGAGAACCCAAACGACTAGAACTAGGAGCCACAACTTTCAAAAACCATCCTGGTTCCATTCTATACCTCAACAATGATTCATATGCCAGGTCTTCATTACTGTTAGATCCATATATGGTTGATCACCGCAATACTGAAATAATAAGCTCGTGAACATTATTTACAAAAACTCTTTCCTCGAAAATATATTCTATGATTCAGCAAGTGACCTAAAAATCATTCCACTAGAAACCAATGAGCAAATTAGCACCGTGATCATACATGCAAATATCGACTCTAATAGCGATTTGGATTTTCAAATCACAGCAAACCAAATTAGTCCAAATTCAAAGCTCTTTGAATTTGGAGTTTCAGTAGATAGTTCTCTTGTTAAACAATATTACTGGGACTTTGGAGACGGTCTAGGCTCACAAGAAGCCAATCCTATTGGCAATTTCAGTTCAATCTCAGGACCTGTACAAGTTAAACTGAACATCATTGATAGTAATAATTTATTAGCAACTAGAACTCTTGGCATCAACGTTCCAAATGATCCACCCTTTGTTGAATTCTCATATTCTCCAACTGAGCCAGCTGAAAATGAGTCAATCAACTTCAGTTCAAGTGCTGTTGACAATGATGGTCAAATCCAATCACGATCTTGGGACTGGGGCGATGGGGCGACAAACAGTTTAGGCACTAACCCAAGCCATCAATATAGTCAATGTGGAAACTACACTATTACTCATACGGCTATCGATGACCTAGGAGCTCAAACAAGTAAAACTAAAAGTATCTTTATTGAAGGACCTACTTGTAATAAGGATTGGTACTTAACAAGCCTTGATGAATTCTATGCAAATATTAACAACAGTGATTTTCCCGGATATTTTAATTTATTACCATACTATTTTGTAGTCTATAATCAACACACAGATGATCCAAATGTAAACAGATCAGAAATCAGTAATTATGAATGGGACATGGATGGTGATGGCGACTATGAGTACTCTTCTAATATTTACTACTACCAAGAACGCACGTATGCAAACCCAAGTTCAAATATAGTTAGAGTAAAAATCCAAACAACTGATGGTAAAATAAGTATATTAGAAAAATCTTTTGACATAGATAGTGTTTTCAATCCGACTCCGTCTGGAGCAAATGTTAGCTCAGGTACTGGTACTAACCAGATAGTCCAGCTGGATCAGAAGAAGGCAACCAAAGTTGCAATTGACCTTGCTAATAATTCTCCATACAACCTAAGCTTCGGCATTGAAGCGGCTGAAGATTCTCAACGATTAATCAAATTTACCAAGAAAAAGAATAAAACCAAACTTGACATAGCTGGTCAAAATAGTTCAAATTTTAAATTTCAAATTGCCCCTATTTCTAAATTATCCAAGCAGCTAAGCCTAGACTCTAATGGCAATTACATCTTGAATTTAAACGTTTTTGGCTTGTCTTTTAATGCAGACAAAGAGCAGAAATATCAACTCAGGATTGAGGCGCAGCCTTAATTTGCTATAATTATCCACCTATGTGCGGGATTGTTGCTTATATTGGTAAAAAAAATGCCCAAGATCTCTTAATAGATGGTCTTCGTTCCCTCGAATACAGAGGTTACGACTCATCTGGCATCGCCGTGCTGCATAATTCCAAAATCGAACTAGTTAAATCAGCAGGCAAAATTGCCAGACTTGAAGAAAAAATCTTAGCCCTTAAAGTACCAGCACTAGTTGCCGGTTCGGTAAGTTCGAATTTCAACTCTCATCTAGCTGAAAAAATCAATATCGCTTTAGAGACAAGTAGCTGTGGTATTGGGCACACTCGCTGGGCAACTCACGGCATTGCCAACGACACCAACGCTCATCCACATCAAGATACTGAAGCAAATATCGCACTTGTGCACAATGGCATCATCAAGAACTATCTAAGCCTCAAACAAGAACTAGAGGCTGAAGGAATTCAATTTAGAACCGAAACAGACACTGAAGTCATAACTCATCTTTTTGCAAAACAGAGAGCAGGTAAAACTGACTTAGATGCCCTAAGAGCAGTAATGAACCGGCTTGAAGGTAGCTACGCTGTGGTAATCTTGGTCAAAGATCAAAACAAATTACTTGTTGCCAAAAACCAGTCACCACTGGTGATTGGAATAGGTGAAGCAGAGTTTTATGTCGCTAGTGACAGTAGTACTGTTTTACAATACACAAACAAAGTACTCAAGCTCAAAGATCAACAACTCGCTGAAATTACGGAGACGAAAATAACCCTTGAAGATCTTCACGGCAATGAAGCCAAAATTGAAGTAAAACATCTTATACAAACCACTTCTATTCAAGAGAAGGGTCCTTATAAACACTTCTTGGTAAAAGAAATCCATGAACAACCTGCTGTAACTAGCTTAATGCTAGCTCAATGCCTTGCTAACGCAACTAAGCCAATCACTGGCTTTGAGCAACTAGATATTGATTTCAAACAAATCAACCGTATCGTTTTTGTTGCTTGCGGCTCAGCCTATCACGCTGCACTCATCGGCAAATACCTCATCGAGCTTTGGGCAAGAGTCCCTGTTGACGTGGAAGTTGCAAGTGAATACGCAAGTAAACAAGTTATAGTTGGCGCGAATGATCTAGTAATTGGCATCAGTCAATCAGGTGAAACTGCTGACACTCTTGCAGCCATCAACAATGCCAAAAATGCTGGCGCCCAAATAATGGCTATCACTAATAAATCAGACTCGGCAATCTACGACCTGACTAGCCCCAATAACTACGTAACACCAGCCGGAATTGAGGTCTCAGTAGCTTCCACCAAAGCCTTTGTCTCGCAGGTTCTTGCGCTTTATTTCCTGGCAATCAAAATTGCAGAAGACAGAACAGAAATAGATTTGACCGAGATCAAACAAAGCTTGAGATCAATACCACTAATCATCGATCAAGTAATCGAAAGAGCAGAAGAATATAAAAACCAATTCATCAAGTACTCAAGCTATAGAGATTTTTTGTTTTTGAGTCGCGGAATTAATTATCCAATTGCACTTGAAGGTGCGCTCAAACTCAAAGAACTAAGTTATATTCATGCAACCGGCTATCCTAGTGGCGAAATGAAACACGGACCAATTGCAATTCTTGACCAGTCCGTACCAGTACTTACAATTGCAATTGACGGCGCGTCCAAGTTTGAGCACAACATCTATGAAAAGGCCTTGAGCAACGCAGAAGAAGCTCGTGCTCGCAAATCACCATCATTAGTAATTGCTTGTGACGACAATCAAGATGTTACTGGTCTTTTCGATGAAGTCATTCGAATCCCCAACATCGACCAGTTTTTAAGTCCAATTATTGCAACTATTCCACTTCAATTCATGGCTTACTATATAGCCGAAGAACTTGGCAAGGATGTTGATCAGCCGCGTAATTTAGCAAAATCAGTTACTGTTGAGTAAAAGCCAATCTTGCTTTTATCAATTGCAAAAATGCTTCTGTCTTAATCTCACGACCTGCCGGGTTAAGATGATGTAAGGTATCCATAAAATACTTCTCTTCTAGAAGAAGGGGATAATCATCAGGAAGCTTTGAACCAAAAGCTTCTGTCAAAATTGTATTTATTTCCAAAATCCGAGGCAGAGAACTTAAACAAGCATCTTTAAAAGTGATACTCGGTATATAAAGTATGTTATAGCCAAGTAGTTTTTTATCTTCAAAGAACCTTAAGTAATCATCAAACTGCTTCTTTGAAGGCATCTCATCACATCTTCGTGTCACACGTCCAAACGGTGATCTCGGAATCAGCTCAACCGAGTAATCTCCAAATTCATCAAAATCACTTTTACTATAGTGCGATTTTGTCTCTCGAAAACCAATCATTTTTTTAATTACACGCTTAGCATGTCGTCCACTACACAGTAAATTTGTTTTCCAATCAGTCAACTTTAATGTACTCATTTCGCAAATGGCAAAACCCAAAGGTCTACCTCCACTCGTAATCATTTCAGCCTCAGGTGAAATCACAATGAGATCCTGTGTTTTATCAAAATAGGGACTATACAAATCCCAAATATTTCCATAACCAAGACCACCGCGTCTTCCTGTATTTATGGTCTGCAAACCAGTTCGTGCGGTAATCATCCTGGCGGAGACTCCTAATCCAAGAGACGAACCGCCTAATAGAATAATTCGCTTTTGTCCCAGACCTTCTAGAAGTTTGTCTTGAATTAATATAATGCCAATGAGATTATTGTCTTCTTCAACTTTTGACAAAGGGATTTGTAATGATATGGATACCAATAAAAGACTTATTAGCAAAATTGAAATAAAAATAGTAAAAAAGAATCTCATTAGAAGTGCATATAGATGAAGTCTCTTGAATCATTCATTATGAATGCATCTATAATTAACATTATTAAAATGATAAAAATTGCATAGTCAAATATTTCACTTGAAGTTATATTTCTCACAAGTCTATTATTATTGACTAATATCCAGTCACCTAAAAACATTAATATCACGAAAACCAAAGATCTAACATAATGATCAGGCATCTTGAAACTACAGAAAATCTCTTTAATATAGAGATAAGCATCTGTAACTGTCTCACTACGAAACACAGCTAACAAAAGAGCAACCAAACTAAATGTCAAAGCCCAAGAAGCTATTTTAAACAAGAATCCGGTAATACCCTGTTTGGTTATGGGTTCCGGTATGTGGAGGTATTGATTAAATTTGCGTTGGATCACCAGCAAAACTCCATGTAAAAAGCCCCAAACAATAAAAGTCCAATTGGCTCCATGCCATAAACCGCTTATCGTAGCAGCCAATATCAAGTTGCGTAATATTTTAGCTTCTGATACTCTTGAACCTCCAAGTGGTATATAAACATAGTCTCTAAAAAAACTACTGAGAGAGAGATGCCAGCGTCTCCAGAATTCCTGAATTGAATGAGAAAAATAAGGTGTATCAAAATTGGTCATTAAACGAAAACCCATACAACTAGCTGCACCAATCGCTATCATTGAGTAACCGCAAAAATCTCCATAAATCTGTACCGCAAAATAAATTGCTCCAAGTGCATGCACTCCTCCATTAAAATTCTCATACCAAGCAAAAATATCATCAACAACAGGTGCCAAGCTATCAGCCACCACAACCTTGAGAAACAAACCAAAAATAATTAAACGAACTCCTTGATATATTTGTTTCTCTGTTACCTGCCTCAAACTAGTAAATTGCGGCAATAGATTTGCAGCTCTTTCAATAGGACCAGCAACGAGTTGAGGGAAGAACGCTATATAAGTAGCATAATTAACTAATGAAGTTTCTTTTTTCAAATGCCCACGATAAACATCAATAACATAGGTCAACGACTGAAATATATAGAAGGATATTCCTACCGGCAAAAGGATATTCAATGTCGAAGTTGAGCCAGTATAACCAAGCTGCTTAAAGAGATTGAGCGCTTCAGCATAAAAGAAATTGGCGTATTTAAAATAGCCAAGAATTGCCAGATTGAGCAAAACACTAATCCACAAGAGTCTTGTGTTTCTAAACTTGCTCTCTTCTTTGTCACTCATAGCCCCAGCCAAGCAATAAGTCTGAAGCGTACAAAAAATAATCAATATCAAAAAACGCCAATCCCAGTATCCATAGAAGATATAACTTGATATCAACAATAAATAGTTTTGTATTTTTATGCTAGCTATAAATCTTCTATTGATCCATAGTGCAATCATCACAATAGGAAAAAATAACCAAAACTCAAATTCAGTAAAAAGCAATTGTCTCCTTTGTTAAATCACTTGAATCACAGCTTGTGCACTTGATTTGGCAAAAGCCAAAAACCTATATTCATGTTCTTCAAAGACTTCTGTCAAAGCCTTATATTCACCCACTCTCCAGCCAGCAAAGTTGTATAATTCATCAAAAATAATTATGGAATTTTGGAATAAAAATGGTTTGATATTTTCCAAAACGAACTTGGTACTTTCATAAGTATCCATATCCATATGAACAAAATTGATCTTTGGTTGATGCTCTTTTAAGTAATCAGGTAAAGTATCTTGAACCCAACCCTTAATAGGAACTACATTCTTGTTTAATTTAGGAACCTTGCCATCCAAATCAAAAGTACCAAAGGATAGCTCATGACCAACCCAATCCTCTCTCAATCCCTTAAAACTATCAAAACCATAAATTGGTCTACCTTTAAGGTATTGAGCAAATTTATTGACAGAGGTACCAGTATAAACCCCAAATTCCAAATACTGATATTCGTGTCCAATATCGTTCCGGAGAGCTTGCTTGATTGCATATTCACGAATTTTTTCTCTTTCTAAAAAAATCGCCTTATAAAAATACTTCTTGAAATGCTCATATCCGGCTGTAATTTCTTCTTCACAAAATATTTTATAACTAGTAGTACCTGTAGGTCTTTTCTTTGAATCTACAGGTAAAACATGGTTTTTTAAAACACTAAGGATTTTTTGGATGATATGAAATACCGGTAAAATGATTGTTTTAATTGCTTCTTTCATCTTCTTTGTTTATTATATCAAGCTTCTTAAAGCTCTCTTAACCAAAGCGGTGCATATCATTCATAGGTCATCTGACCTAGCCCAAACACAGGAGAGCCTATTGTATGTTTCGTTATTTTCTTGCATTAGTATTATGCTACGTTGCACCAATTGCGGCCCAAGCGATCAACCAAGGAACCATCACGGTCCCCGATTCTTGGACTCAAGCCAAATCTAATCCCAATTATGCCTTTCGCATTGATTCATACCAACTTGGCAAAGAGAAACATCAAAGTCTTAGTTTGATGGATCTTCAAGCATATGAAACGGGCGACTACGACCAAGCAGTTGTGGAATTAGTTGATTCTGAGGTTGTCGAAACCATCAATCCTATTTTTGATGTTTCACCGGATGGTTCAAGTGTAGTCTTTCAAGTAGTTGCAAGAGCTGGTGGAGGTTTACTGGATTCAGTAATATTCATGACCATTCCTGACGCCAAGAATATTCAAGACATGGTTTTGAATAATATTTTCAGCGATGGTGTTTCCAAAAAAGAACAAGATGTCTACAAGATTACTGATATTGATTTTGATGCAAAGAAAAATCGCAACATAGCAACACTTAGCTACAAGAATAAACACAAACAATTACAAGTAGATTATGACTCAGACGCTGCTGTACCTTTACTCAACGATGACCTAGAGTCAAAGATACTTAGTTTTTATGGCGGCAAACTGCCTGCTGGTGCAAAAATCACAAAAGTAAATGATGACAGTGTAATTAGCTCAGATAAAGAATTGACTGTTGAGATTAAAGACATCAAACACAAATTTATTTTAAACCAAGACAATGAGATCTTAGTGTTTCAAGCAGAGAGTGCCACTGGTGAGATACTCAACTTCACTAGATACTTTCAGTATGGCTCTTTAATTAGTCAAGAGACTTATAGCAAAAATGGCAACAAGATTTTTAGCTCTTCAGCAATAGGATCACATGGTTACAACGCTGGTGACTTTGCTTATTTTGCTTATGCCAAAGAGGCGCAGAGATTAAGCTATGATGAGAATCTCTCACAGATAGAGCACAGCTATGGTGGTCATCTCAAATCATCAATTGATGGGATCGAATCAAAAATGAAATTTTTAAACTAACCAGTCATTGCCAGACCATAGGTCGTTCCCTTGTTGGTTAAGCTGCACTAAAAACTTAACACCAACGAGGGGATTGCACAACAAAGTTATTGGACATTATAGAGTAAATCTAGTGTTTTTTATAAATACTTTGTAGGGTACCAAAAGAATTGATGGTGTTGCTCAATGCTTGGGCAGAGTGTTGGATCGCCTTTTCTATTTGAGCTTCTTTATCAACACCTGCTTCAAAGTCTTTGATTTCTTTATTTAATTCATGAATTTGATTTCTGACATCAGCTTTAACAGTCCCATATTCCAAACTAGTAATCGTATTGTTTACTCTATTACTAACCTCTTCTCGATATCTCTCACTCTTTTCTGAGTTAAAAGCCTTCAGCATGGTCATACTCGAGTCTTTAGTCATCTGAAAAAAGTCACGCATTAATCTCATAGCGTGCTTTGTTGTAAACGGACTTTCTGCCTTTGCTAGAGTCATTCCATTTTTATTAAAAGCGCGCTTCTTACCCATTAAAATATGCTCAGGCTCAAGACTACTAAGACGAGATTGGATCTCTAGAATCTTACCACCACCACCTTCAATATCACTTACGATACTGGCACCAACTGCAGAGCTCGGTACTGAATAATCCTTATTTGTGATCAAACCTTTGACCGCTAAATCAGTAGTATTGCCTAAAGGAAATATATCAATAACTTTACCAATTTTGACACCTTGGGTATAAATCGGAGCTCCTTTAGAGAGTCCTTCAATGTGATCAAAACTAACGGTAAAAGTTCGACCTTCTCGTTTCTTTTTAAATAAATTCCAGCCATAAAAAACTATCGCAGCAATAATTCCCCAGAAAATAATAGTAGTGAGGATATTTTTAAGAATTGCCCATATGAGTTTCATACCGCTAATTATAGCAAGGGTTTATGCAAAGACGACAAAGCATGTTTGGCAAAGTATCATATCGGCAAAACACCAAAACTATTAGGATCATCCTTATCCTTATAGAGTTCTTTGGAGTGCGTGAAAATATCTTTTTGTATCGGTACATTGTCTTCATACTTGGTCACTGCAACATCTACTTTGTCACTTTGGTATTTATTAAGAGTATCAGAAGAAGCAACCTTGGCTTCTTTACCAGCTTGATCAATCACATTATCCATAGTTCCTTGATAAGCTCTAACATTAGAGGCGATATCATAGGCTGTAACATCAATGCCAGAGATATCATCTTCTATTTCAGTAATCTCTTCTTTGAAGCCATTAATGTATCTTTCTACATGTTCTCTGCCTGAACTCAGCACAGCAATATTTTCGCTAGCTATATCAAAAGTCCCACTCAAGTCGTATTCAGGTGCAACGTTAAGCATTTCTCTGCCCATATCAAATAATGTGAGATGAAAAGGTTTTTGCGAAGATTCATCATTCGTACTTGCAATAACAAAACGGCTAGCAAAAACAACTAAAACCAATGTTGCAAAAAAGAGAATAGGTCCTTTCTTCATAGAAATTACTAACCCAAATTAATCAATTATCAAATCAACAGTTCATAGTAGTTGCTTAGATATAGGCTATATAGTCTAGGCGGCTTCGGCTAATTTCGGATTCAATAATTCATCTACTAATTTCCAAGATTTGAATTCTTTATGAATCATAAAGCTTAGGTGTTTTTGCAAAAAAGCAAGACTATTATTCAATGATCTTGATCTATCATTCATTGAACGTAGTTGATACAAAATTGTGTCTGCTTTCAAATTCTGAGTATAGGTATCAAGCAAATTAAAATAGTGCAAGACTTTGAAAACCCCTGGTCTAAATTCCTGGATTTGATCTTGATAAGGGTTCTGTTCAAGGCTATGAGACCTTGCCATAGAGCTAGTTATAGAGCCATTTGCAAAATCGAAATATTGTGGAATTTGATTAATAGATCTTTTTTTGTGACTTAGGCTACAGTGATCAAGTTCAGGTTTATAACCAAGAATCTTAATTAATTGCCAAAGGTAACGAGCGCTTGCCGCTACCATTAATTCTTCTTGATCAACATCTGACCCCATTGAGATTTGATTCATTTGTTTTAAATGATTGAACAATAAATCAAAGGGTTCTTGATATTGATCATCATTGATCGCAATATGGTCAAGGATATCCACCATCAAGTAAGACAAACTCAAAGCGGAGTAGTTTGAATTAATCCCGCCAAAATTATCTACTCGACTTGCTTCTTTTATAATATCCAAATTCTGCCCCTGCGCTAAAACTAAATCAAGACAGTTGAGTACTTGTGCTTTTGCACCAATTTTGGTTTTGATTTTATACGCTGATTTTGCAACGGCTCTTAACGGTCCATGTTGCCTACTATATAGATGCAAAATCTTATCGGCTTCTCCCAGTCGATATGTTTTGAGGATGATTGCTTGTGCCTGATAATCCAATTATTTTTAGGCTACCACTGTTAAAGCAACGGGTCTACAAACCGGAATGAATAAGATTACGGGAATATTAAAGAAAGATTAAAGAAATTTTATTGAGAATAGTTCGCAATAAGCTTGCTTTATAGGTCATGACTATGCTTTAATGTGTCCATAGGTTTCATTACCAGGAGTGGAGGAGATCTATAAGACAACAAATAGCAATGGTGCTATTTGCATACCGAAAACAAAACTAGCGTATCGTTTCCGGTTTCAGATAATCCAAGTACAAATAATCGATTCTGGGAGGAATGGGTAATGACAAACATAGAAACAATTGGTGTAAACCAATCACAGGGGAGCACATCTAAAAAAGTCGGAACGGTGCCGAGCACTAGTTCCGTTAGTACAGATAAAGGGGGCTTATTCAGTGAGTCTAATGATCGGCAGTCTAGGACTCACATGCATGATCTAAGTCAAATAGTCGACAAAATTGGACTGCATCATGAAATCAAGGACTGGCAATTTGATAAAACGGCCGCACTGAATTCAGGGGACTTGACTGTTGATGATGTTGGCCACAAAGCAAAAACAGCCGAGTCTGACCATGTTGAACTTGCTGCTGCAAGTCTTGAGAAAGGAGAAAGATCTCAAGAACAAAACAGAGACCAGCAAGAACAAAATCCAAATGGAACACAAGCAAGTGATTTTCATTATGATCATGTCAAAGAACAACAATTAGTTGATGAGTTAAGCGCCGCGTTCAAAGACATTAATACAAATGATATTAAAGCAATGAAACGTCTTTTGAAGAATCCTTTGAATCAGTTCAATAGCAAAGCAAGAAAACTAAGTTACTTTATTTTCCCACCCGGTCTAATTTGGGATGCAATTCAAGCATTCAGGTCAGCCCCATCTTTTGCCAAAATCGAAAGAGCTGTGAATGCATACCAAAACTACAGAGAATTACTTGCACAGAATACTGATCGAGGTTTTAATGCTGACTTGGTCGAGCAAGCTTTTGCCAAGAAAAATCAAAAGAACCCAAACGAAAGCTTGAAAGATCTTCTAATGGATGAAATTGCAGGAGAAGCAGAAGCTAAGCCGCTATACCGTACTGGATCTGACATTGAGCAAATTCTTAATAGTGCTGAAATAATATTTGGTAGTCACACAAGTAGCATAATCAGATCAGCAAGGACTACTCAAGAACGTGAACCCAAAGATCCTGTTCAGGCAAAAGCTAGAAGGGAAGAAAGATGTGCAGCAAGACTTTTGGATAGTGGCAACTCTCAAACAAGAGTCAAATTAGTTACAAGAGCTATCGACAAAAGAATTGCCAATTGTGTTCAAAAGGCTACTGGTAAAGAAAGTGCAACGGTAATTAATTTAATTGCTGGTCTAAGCAAGAGCTGGGCGCGAATTAACCCGATTCTCAAATCTGGTTGGATCAATCCAGATCAAGCTACGGCGGCAACTAATCGTGCCAAAGAATTTGTTAATGATGCACAAAAACAAGCAAGCAATTCAGTTATGAATGCCGTTCAAACAACGGTCAATGGTTTTTCACAGGATCTTAAATCAACAGCCCCTGCTATGGCAAATAGGTTTAGTTCAATTGTGAATGATGTTCTTACTAGTTGGGGCAACTCAGGGAAAGCGGCGACAAGTCCTGGACTTGGCTCTCCTAAAACTGCCTAACTAGCAAGAGATTGACTTAGGGCACTTGGAAGCTAAGTCATGTCAGGCTCCTTGGAGCACACTCCTGGTGGCTAGATCCTAGTAATAATGGCTAGGGTCTAGTCTTTTTTACAAAACACAAATTAATATGCTATAATACTTTACGTGTTCAGGGGATTTAGGAGAAATAATAATGTCAGCAGTTAATCATAATGTCAGTGGCCAAGTAGTTCCGGCTCAGCCAAATCAAGAACCAAGTTTTACAGCAAGTGGAAATTTTGCTCCAACAGTTCTGCCAACACAAACTCCAGTAGTGCAACAAT
>JAQCFG010000057.1 GCA_027618255.1 Cyanobacteriota bacterium | reverse complement strand
AGTGCTGTAATCAAAGCAACAGCAAGTGAAAATGAAGAAGTTAATTTAGAGAAACTACTTTCGTGGAATAAAATAACAAGTAGTGATTGGCAAAAGGTATAGTATTCCGCAAAATTAATGTACATTAAATATGAACTTATGATCCTTGAGGTTTCTAAAGATTTCTTCAACTGTCTGCCCTAATTCTTCAAAACTCTTACAGAGCCTATTTTTAAAGTAAGATTCCTTGCTAATCTTCCAAACGATTTCTTGATAGTTAAGATCTGGTGAGTATGGTGGTTGAAACAATATGTTTATGTTTTTAGGTATTGGGTATTGTTCTGATCCTTGACTTTTATGAAAGCTAGCATTGTCCATAACGAGTAATATTTCAATATCTGGATACCTAGCTGACAATTGCCATAAAAAACTATTTACTGTTCTACTATCAGCTACATCATAAATCCATTCATCATGATCACCAACCTTGGGATCAATAGCTCCTATGACTGTTAATGACCCTTGGTTGCTAGTGACGTTGACTACCTTTCTTTGCTCTCTATCGCCCCAAGTATGAGTTAGTGAAGCGGATGTCTTGAAAAAACTTTCATCCATGTACATCACTTTCAATTCAGGAAAGAAGGTTTCAACGCTTCCAAGTAGCTTTTTTAAAAACTTTCTTTGCATTTGGACAAGATTTGTAATTCTGTTTATTAGGTTTTTGCCAAGAAATTTTCATGCTGATTAAAGCCCGCCTAATAGTTTCGGTATCGCAGTTCATTCCCCATTTACCCTGAACCAATTCCACTAGTTCCCTACAAACAACTTTTTCATCCTTGCCAAGAACATAGTCTTTAAGAAATTGCTTTTGTTTAGCAGTAAATTTTGGCTTCCTGCCAGACCGTTTTTTGTTTACAATGCTATCGTATCCAGATTTATTCCATTTCTTTAACCAGCGACTGATTAATGTAGCTCGAGATACGTTACAAGTTTTTAATATCTGATCAATATCAACTTCGTTATGAATCATCGAAAGAGCTGTCAAACGCCTTAACGTTATTGGGTTCTTCTCCTTCTTAATTAATTTTGCTAAGCTACCGCCGTTATTTAAGGTATACATTTACTATTAAATGCACAATTCTTTGATTTTGGCCAGACCTAAGTTGCATTAATTTTGCGGAATACTATATCAATTACTTAGGTGGTTGGTATGTATAACTGTAATCACTCTTTTTATGAGCTCACGCGAACCAAAACCCACATCTGAAACAATTGTATTAATTATAATTGCCATTATTTTCAACCCTGTATCTCCAATTCATTTTCCAAAATCTATGTGGTTAATTCTTGATCTTGCGACAGCTGGATATTTTTCGTTTCTTTTCTTCAAACAAAAAGACTAATATGTCATAAGGTGGGAAACCATTGTAACTCCGCCTCCACCATTTTTTACACTTTAAACCTGGCTCTATTGCTAGGTTTTTTGGTTTTAGAAACTAGACCACCATTAAGTGTTTCCCACTATCTTCAGAAAATAAGCTCGAAGTTGGAAAGTGCCTAGTTACCCAAAGAAAAAGAATCAGTAAATATCTTGACAGGGCGCGCTCTGCCTGATAAGATAAAAGCATGAGAGAGATTCAATTCAGGAGTGATAGTATAACCAGTCAGCAAGAGCAGGCACGCTTGCGTGAGCTAGCTAGTCGAGGTATAGGCATTCATCATATAGGATATGAGACTGAGAGAGGTGATGACGATACAATACAGGTTTTAAGAAAAAGCCAAATCCCTAATCGAAGAGCAATAAGGGTTAGGAATAGGCTATTGAATATGGAGCCTGACCGTAGGCAGAAATACCAAAACCGATTAGCTGGTATTGAATTATACGAAGATCCAAAACATAAAAAACAAGTAAGCCAAGCCTTTAGAGCCAATGATAATGCACGAGGGATACAAGAATTAGTGACTATACCGTCTTCGGATAATACTAATTCAGTATACGCTTCTCCGGGATCAAGGATTTTAGAATTACATGACAGAAATACTTTTGAAAAGTATCAACCACCACGTTCTAACGCTGTTGCTGCTCCATTTTCTCAACAAGGAATGGAAGACGGAGTAACTATTTATCAAAATCCCAAACATGCTTCTTCTAGAAGACAAGCAAGGGTTATTGATAAAGTTAAAAGTATGGATGATCCACAAAGAAAGCAAAGATATATAGAGCGTCTTGGTAAGCTTAGGCAAAATCGAGCAATAAGTAAGCGTGATGAATTACCGTTTGATACACTTATGAATGAAGTACCAGAGATACTCTCAGAGAGACTCGTAGAATCAGCTTCAGAAGCCAGAGCAAGAGAGGCTTTTTATAACCCTGCAAATCAAGATGTGATACCAGTAGGTATGAAAAAGGTACATAGTGTCGATCAGATTCCTCCTTTGCGGAACTTTGCAAGTAGCAGTTCAATAGAGCGAATGAACCATTTGATTATGAATCCTATACACCCTTTTCATCAAAGTAAATTTGAAGAAAAAGATAGCTAGTTCCAATTATTGTTTAATTGTCTAGGACATACGGTGGGAAACCATTGTAACTCCGCCTCCACCATTTCTTACACTAAAAACCCGGCTCTATAGCTGGGTTTTTACTTTTGCTGACAAGACCACGATTTAAAAATTTTCCTTCTGTACTCAGTTAACGTATTCTTAACCATGGAGTGGTATATTATACCCATGGTATGATATACTAGTCATCAATGGCAAAAGTAGTAGTTAAAGTTACGGCAAAGTTCGTAAAAGATACAAAGAAGCTTTTAACTACTGAGGATTTGGATGAGCTGTATGACTATCTCTCCGAAAATCCAACTGCTGGACCAATAATCAGATCAACAGGAGGTGTTAGGAAGTTACGTTGGAGTCCAAAGAAGTCTAACAAAGGCAAAAGTGGAAGCCTAAGAATTCTTTATCACTACTCCAATAATATTTTAGTAATTATGCTTGGGGCTTTTTCTAAGTCTGAAATTGAAAATATCTCAGAGGCAGAGAAAAATACACTAAGAAAAATTTTACCGGAACTGGTTGAACAAATTATGGAGGATCTATGAAAAAGAAATCACTAGGAACAGAATTAATTGAGTCTATAGAAGATGCTCTCAAAAGACCTGCGACGGTCAAGACTGTGCGGTCTGGGATCGATGTCAAAAAAGTTAGACAGAAGCTGAATATGACTCAAAAAGTTTTTGCTGATACTTTTGGTTTTGGCTTGGAGACTGTAAGGAAGTGGGAGCAAGGGATTAATTCTCCAGACAGAAGCGTGATCTCTTATTTGCTTTGTATACAGAAAGCTCCTAAGGTTATTAGTAAACTGTTGTTGCCAGAACTTAAAAAACAAGGATAAATTAAAGAGTCAAGTGGATAACCTCTTCTACTCCGCCTCCACCATTTTTTATCTATTTATCTAGAAAAGTGAACTGTGGAGACGCGGCCCCATTAGTCTGGATTTTAGCCTAAGTTAATACCTATGAGACGTGTCAAGTACCCATTTTTTTAGACAATAAAGCGGCCCTTTGTTCTCAAAACTGGGTAAAAACCACTGAAATTAAGTCATATAATTGACTCGTGATAAAATCTTGTCTATCGAAAGAATGTTTATTACTACACCACGAATTTATCAAGCACCAGCCGAAGATCCTACCGATTCAAGATCTGGTTCAGCTAGTGGTCCTTTAAGTTGGTTTTTAAACAAACAACGCAAGGTTGCAGAAGATTTGGCACATACAACTAATACACTGGATACTTTTTATGGACGCTTTGTTCATGCAGCTCAAGAAAGTATTCCTGAAGGACAATTACCAAGAATAGAACAATTACAAGGATTTTTACTTCACAAACCTAGTGATAAATTAATTAGAGCTTGTGTTGACGATCTTTGCCCTAATCCTGATAGAGTTTATCCTCAAGATGAAACTTTATCTGTATATGAATCTTTAGCCAAGGCTAAAGTCGATGATCGAGGTGTGACTGTGTTTCAGACTTTATCTCGCTTAAATCAGGATCAGTTTTCTTCATTAAAATATGCCCGTGCACAATTGGTTGAGACCGTAATAGTCCCTTTATCAAGGATTCAAAATTTATCTGATCAATTATTGACCAAAGTTACTAATGATCTAAGTTTTATAATTCGTCAGCAAAGTCGAGACGAAGCAAAGCTAACAGAATGCGTAAGAGCCGCTAGTGAGATAGCTAGTATTAAACCAATACCTGCAATCAAAAGACTGTACGATGATACGCTTGCGGCAGTTTGCTTAAGTAGCTCTAATGAACAAAGATTAAATTCGCCACTTGGTCTGCAATCTTTTTTAGAAGAACTCTCTCATTTAGAGCTTGACGAAGATGTTCAAGCTGAATTAGAAGATCAAATTAACTACACTGCAGCCAACTTTGGAACACAGTCTAATTATCTCACTAGATTTTTACTGCCTCTAATTCCTTCTTTTTTGCAATTTGATATTAAGTTAGAGATATATCCACAAGAGCTTAGAGAGAACGTGGTGGCAAAATATAATGAATTAGTTCAGTTGACAAAAGAGAGAGCCTTGCCTTTACGCGAACTCAATAACCTCTTTGCGAGAGGAGCGAGAGATGACTTTGGTCAAGAAGATCTTGATACCGTGGATTCTTTGTATCGGTCAGGTTTAGGTCAATCAATGACAGGACTTGCCAAATTAATTGCTTATACTGGCGACTTTGCCGCCGAGCTAAGACGTAGTTATAAAGACTTAGTGAATAAGGCGGTTGAGACTAATCGTGAGGTAGCACAAAAATTAATATCAAATGTAGATATTTTACTACTCAACTCAGCACAACCAAATCCACGCTTATTATTACCGATGATTAATTGTTGTCATGCTCTGATCGACTCGGATAACTTTCGTAGTAGCACGGTTGAAGTCTTACTTAAGAGATTTTTAAAATCAGCACATGCTTCTTACGTCCCTTCAAATCTAATACAAGCTAAATATCTTAGTGCAATAAGAGCAATGGGTTCTGATGCACAAAAACTTGGTCACCAATTGGGGCTAATTACTTCTCATGATATTTTAATGCACAATATCTCTAACACAGGACAGGTACCACATTGGGATTACTTTAGTTCAATTTTTCATAATGGTGATCTGCCATTTCGAAGTGGCACTCCAGAACATACGAAAGCGACTAAAGAAAGCCAAAGTATTTTAAGGGCGAGCTTTAATGGTCATTATGGTTTTGGAGCTTTAGCAAATGATGCTAAGGGCTGGAAAAATTCTATTCTGGCAAGATTTGGTAGAGATATCTCTTGCCATGAAGTACAAGCTCCACGCTGTAAGGACGGTAATGCCTTTCCAGGAAAGGGTTATGTTATTACTGGACTTAATGATGACTTCTTGCGGATTCCAGATCTAGAAAGGAAGCTAGATGGAGATCAAGCCTATCAAGATTTTTTAAATCATTATCCATTTTTAGCTTCAGTTGCTGATGATATAGATTCTACTCAGTTTGCATTTTTGCGAGGAATGATAGTTGTCACTAACATAAAAAATAAGTATGAATTACCAGATAAAAAAGGTAATATGATCCCGTACGCCTTAGTTATTTATAATGACCACTTTCATAACAACGGATATGATATTGCTTACTTAGTGCCTTCACGAATACTTTTAGAGAAAATCAAGCCAAGTCTTTTTTCTGTTTATGATACTGAAACACCTCCTCAAATACCAACAGACATTAATGCAATTCCTTTAGATATAGAGAGCCTAAGAGAGGAAGCTCATGCAATAAAGGCAAGCATTGTTAATTTAGGTTGGTCATCTAATATAGCTGGCTTATGCAATGCTTGGGAACCGAATCATAAGCCCTATCATGGCTGGGAAGCTAGCATGAATAATACTTGGCGCGACTTAGATGGACATAAACATAAATGGTTTAGATTAGAAATTCGTGGGCGTAATTGGGATGATACTACGGAGCGCTCGATGAAGCCTTTTCAGAACCAGCATAAACAAGTCTACGGCGTTGCAAAATCATTATTTGATAATCTGAATTCATTTAAGTTATTTTTGTCAGCATACAAACATGGTTATTTGGGTAATTTTGATACGCAAAACATGGCTACTGCCGCAGGCACAACTCGAACCTTCTCTCAGTCTGATGATTTTGAAGCGAGTTCTGACAACGACATGATGTTTGATCAAGCATATGCTTTAAGAGAAGCTGCTTTGCAAAGAGGCGCTAATGTTTTTCCAAAACTCGTGGTCTATGATACTTACAAGTGGTCCTCTGAGCCAATTCAAGGTTTTGAACTTGATCTTGCAACTATGCAATTAACAATTGACGGAAAAACATATCAACTACATTCTGATAAACCAAGAGCCTCTGATAGAGCACTGTGGAGACAAGCTTTTAATCAATTTGCAGGGCTAGAATATGATTTTAGATTCTACGAAGAGGGTTTAAATCAGTAACAGATTGTGCTATTATATTGATATTATGAGTAGTGAAATAAGTACTAGCATGGACATCATTCAGAGAACTAAACAAAGACCGGATGTAGATTTAAGACAAGTAAAAAGTAATAAATCAAATCCAGATTCAATAACGAATCAAGGAAGAATTCCTTCTCGATTAATTTCAATGCCTGTGAATAGTCCAGCACCAGAAGCACCACCTGTACCAACAAAGACACCAGCGCCAGCTCAGCCAAAGCCTGAAACACCACCAGCAAGAACTATTCCAGCTCCGACAAGAAGAGAAAGCGATCCTGATACTAGCCCAGGTGCTGTTCCATGTCCACCTAGTGAATGTCCTCATCCAAGGTAGATTTTAAGATTTGGTTGATTACAAGATGCTGTGATAACGGGGCCGCATCTTGATAACGGGGCCGCATCTCATAGGTGTTAACTAGGTTATTAGTAAACTGTTGTTGCCAGAACTTAAAAAACAAGGATAAATTAAAGAGTCAAGTGGATAACCTCTTCTACTCCGCCTCCATCATTCTATCGAGATGCCAGCCCAAGATTTTACTGCGCCACCGAGAACGATTATTGCGGGCGGGGGCCGGGACAATGTGTGTGATATCAACGAAGCGGAGCCTTTAGAGTGGCTCCATGCGGCATCGCATAGCTAAGATTAAACACTGTGGAGGCGAGTTGAGCTGCCCCACGAGGGGTCATGCTTTGGCATTGATGACACGGTCTTGCTACAAGCATCGTTGAAATCTCCGTAGTAGCTGGGACTAACGTTTGATCAATATTTATTTCCTAACTTCGATGAATTGATGCAGCATACTAAATTTGAATAATTTAGTTTAGTCTGTCTAAGGTAATGGTAGCTAGTTGAGGTGGACCCACTCCAGTAAACTAGACAGAGTTGTTACAATAAGGAGGCAATATGGCGTATGATCCCCTTGTTAATTGGCCAACTGTGTTTGTAACCAGAGCAGAGAGGGATAGGCAGCAAGCCAAGCCCAAACAAATCTATTAAGTCCAAACAGATACGCATTCGCTAAATGAAAAACCATTGCAGCTAATAATCCTATAATCAATAGATCTTGGTTCAATAAGGTCAAAGGAAATAGCAGCTCAAACAGGATACTAATCCAAGATGCCAAGAATAAGATTTTAGGATGATCAGCCCATGATCTCAAGGCTTCGCTAGCAGGGTAGGCAGAAAAGTGAAAGAGATCTTGCAAAGCTTGCCCGCTCCACCACTCTCTATTAACAATTTTGCAAAAGCCTGCAATGAAATATGACAGGATGAGTTGCAAGGCTAGATATCCAAAAATATATCCTTGTAACTGTGATGATGGCATAAGATGAATTAAGCCAAGGCAGGACAATATAAGCAAGCTCATGCGATCGCTACCACCATTGTAAGGACCATCAAAGTGTTTGAGGATTATTATTGAGTGAATCAATAGTAGTATCGAAATCCATGATGTCCATAAACCAGCCAAGAGTAAAATACTTAGAATTATTCTAGGGATGAATAGTTTTCGCTCGTCTTGCGTAGCACGCAAGTGCTCAAGACTTTGTTGGAGCAAAGCAAGAGCCAAAAATATTTCTGTTAAACGAATTGCTTCAACTAGGCTCATGATTAGGTTCCTCGAGCTTTTGTATCTCTGAAATATAAAGTATGTCTTCTTGCAATTCACTGCCCTGCCTGCTTACAAAAACTAATCGGAATTGCAAATACGGAGTCTTGCTCAAGTCAACTTGTCTTTGTTCTAGATCAGATTTGATGCGTTGTATTATTTCTTGGCTAGCTTGCTCAGTTGGATTTGTTATTAATCGTTCAGCACAAGTAGTAATAAAGAGAGATTCATTCCAGCGTGGATTATAAAAGATGCTTTTGAGGATACTTGTTATTGATAACTGTTTGGGTCTAAGACAAAATTCTTGCCACTGGCAAGATTGCTCTTCTACTGTCGCCATTAAACTAAATTCAATGCGCGGAGATGGTGCGATCTTATTAAAAAATTGCCAAGAAGGTATAAATACTGGTATGAGTAATTTTAAAGTTGTTAACACCATACTAATTTTAGTAGAGTTTCGGTAATTAGAGTGTCTCCAGTTGAAACCGATAGTGAAAATGCTAATATTGATTAGACATCCTGCAAAACGAAGTTTTGCTAGTGATGTTGACACAAAAAAGTACGGAACCATGCAGAGCATGTGTTCCGCTAATGGAGATAATAATGACTTACGCAGGAAGTCTATTGAAAATGCCCTCTCTTTACCACCCTGAATTTGAAAGAGACAACTGTGGTTTTGGTTTAATTGCCAATATCGATGATAAACCATCGCATAATTTACTTGAAACTGCCATCACTTCACTAGCTAGGCTAACTCACCGCGGAGCTGTTGCACCAGATGGCATCACTGGGGACGGTTGCGGAATTTTGGTAAAAATGCCCAAAGGGTTTTTCAAAGAAATTGCTTTAGAAAATAATATTGAGTTGCCAGAGAAGTATGCTGTAATTTCAGTATTCGTCAATCGTGATCAAGCAATTGCCTCAAGTGCCCTTTCTTGGCTACGCAAAGAGCTGAGGACAGTTGGACTTGAAGTATTGTGGGAGAGATTAGTACCAGTTGATGAGAGTTATTGTGGTAAAGAAGCATTGGAATCCATTCCTTGTTTTATGCAAGTCTTCGTTAAGCCCAATGAAGCTAACTTACAAATAGACGAAAAAGAGTTTGATCGCAAACTATATATAGCAAGAAGAAAAACAAGAATTGGTTTAGGTGAGAGGCAACCCGATTTCTATATCGCCAGTTGTTCTTGTAAAACCCTCTCATATAAAGGCTTATTAATGCCTCACAATTTGAACAAGTTCTTTTTGGATTTGGCAGATCCACGTTTTAAGACATCACTTTGTCTGTATCACCAGAGATTTTCTACTAATACTTTTCCGATGTGGAAGCTCGCTCAGCCTTTTAGGTACCTAGCGCACAATGGTGAAATCAATACGATTAAAGGCAATCGTAATTGGTCTTATTCAAGGGAGTCCAAGTATCAAACTCCTTTGATACCCAATTTTCATGAGTTGCTACCTTTGGTTTGCAAAACTGGCTCTGACTCACTAAGCCTTGACAATATGCTTGAGGGGCTCTTGATGATTGGTATGGATATCATCAAAGCAATTACTATTTTGATTCCACCAGCTTGGCAAAATGATGAGTTGATGGAACCGGATTTGAGATCTTTCTATGAGTTTTATGCTTCATTTATGGACCCATGGGATGGACCAGCTGCCTTGGTACTCACTGATGGTGATTATGCGGTTTGTGCGCTTGACAAGAATGGTTTGAGACCGGCTCGTTATGTGATTACTAAAGATAGAACTATTACAGTGGCTTCTGAGATTGGGGTCTATGACTATAATGATGCTGATGTTATAGAGAAAGGTCGCATCAAGCCTGGTTCAATACTAGCAATTGACTTTAAACAAGGCACAATTTTGAGACAAGCAGAAATCAATAAGCATCTTACTAAAAATAATGAATATAAAACCTGGGTCTCTAGTTTTTCTAAGCAATATAGACCTGACTTTATTGAAGAGATACCCGGCTGCGATCCGATATTTGAGCATGAGCTTAAGATCTATGAAAAACAATTTCAATTAACCAAAGAAGAAAGAACCCAAATCCTCAAACCACTTGCCCAGGACGGAGCAGAGGCGACTAGCTCAATGGGAGACGATACTCCACTTGCGGTGCTTTCAGAGAAAGTACGTCCGCTTTATGAATATTTTAGGCAGCAATTTGCTCAGGTAACTAATCCGGCGATTGATCCAATTCGTGAAAAACGGGTGATGTCACTTTCTACTTGTCTTGGCAAGGAAGCCAATCCCTTTGTTGATAGTTCTGAAAATGCTTACAAGATTGAAGTTCGTTCTCCGGTGATTTCAAGATCTACTTTTAAATTATTGTTACAACCCGATGATCCGCATTTTAGCTACGAAACCATTGACATCACCTATCATGAATCAAGTAATCTGAAAGATGCAATTGTCAAGATTTGCGACAAGGCTGAGACCGCTGTCAGAAACGGCAAGGTTATGCTCTTTATCACAGATAGACGTATCAAGCGCAATCGCGTTCCTATTCATGCTTTGCTTGCTGTTGGTGCTATTAACGCAAGACTTTTCAAAGAAGGCTTACGCAGTGATGCTAACTTATGTGTTGAAACAGGGACAGTAAGAGATGCTCATCATTGTGCTGCCCTTGTTGGTTTTGGTGCTACCGTCATCTATCCTTACCTTGCTTATCAAGAGCTTTATTTTATGGCTCAACGAAATGAGATCAAGACCGATGACACTGTTGCCTTAATGGAAACTTACCGTGATGGGCTCAATAAGGGCTTAATGAAAATTCTTTCTAAGATGGGAATTTCAACTATCAATAGTTATAGAGGAGCGCAGCTTTTTGAGGCGATAGGGATTCATGAAGAAGTTATTGATCTTTGTTTTCCTGGCACTATCAGCCGCATTCAGGGAGCCGGTTTTGATGATTTAGAAAAAGATGCTCGGTCACTTAGTCAAGCTGCTTGGGACCCTACTAAAGATATGGAGAATGGTGGACTCATTAAATTCAGACCGAAGACTGAATATCATATTTTTAATCCTGATGTGATTAATGCTTTGCGCTTAGCAGCAAGCTCTAATGACTATGAAAAATACAAAGAATTTACTAGCCTACTTGCTCAAAAACCAATCACTGCTCTTCGAGATCTATTCAAATTAAAATACTCAGCTAAGCCAATCCCTCTTGATTTAGTTGAACCAGTAGAAGCAATCACCAAGCGCTTCTCATCTGCAGCGATGTCACTTGGAGCAATTTCACCTGAAGCTCATGAGGCTATTGCTATTGCTATGAATCGCCTTGGAGGTAAATCCAATTCTGGAGAGGGTGGTGAGGACTCGGCTCGATTCAATACTGAGAAAAATTCTCGTATTAAACAAGTAGCTTCTGGGCGCTTTGGTGTCACACCTGAATATCTAGTTAACGCTGATGAGTTGCAGATCAAGATCTCTCAAGGAGCCAAGCCCGGCGAGGGCGGTCAGTTACCTGGTTTCAAGGTAAATGAAATGATTGCCAAGCTGCGCTATACCAAACCTGGCACCACGTTGATTTCGCCACCACCACACCATGATATTTATTCAATTGAAGATTTGGCACAATTGATTTTTGATCTGAAACAAATAAATCCTGATGCACTTGTTTCAGTCAAGCTAGTTGCCGGGGCTGGTGTCGGGACGGTTGCAACGGGTGTTGCAAAGACTTATGCTGATTCTATTACGATTGCCGGACATGATGGCGGTACTGGGGCAAGCCCAGTTTCTTCAATTCGTTATGCTGGTATACCTTGGGAGCTTGGTTTAGCTGAAACTAATTTGGTTCTTAGAAAGAATAATCTAAGAGATAAAGTACGCTTGCAAGTAGATGGTGGTTTTAAAGTAGGCTTGGATGTAGTCAAGGCAGCTATCCTAGGTGCTGAGCTTTATGGATTTGGTACAGCAGTTTTGGTTTCTTTAGGCTGTCGTTTTTTGAGGATTTGCCACTTGAACACTTGCCCTACTGGGATTGCAACTCAAGATCCGAGTCTCAGAGAGAAGTATTATAAAGGAGCACCTGATCACGCCGAGGCTTACCTTCGATTTGTGGCAATGGAAGTTAGAGAGATACTAGCAGCGCTTGGAGTCAAGTCTATTGAGGAGATTATTGGTAAAACTGAGTTTCTTGAACTTCTTCCTGGAATAACAGAGAAACAAAAAAATCTCTCTCTTGGAATATTTACCCAAGTAGTTGATGACTTGATAGATAAACCTCGTTACTGCATGCAGGATAAAAATGATCCTTTTGACAAAGCAATACTTGCAAATAGAATGCTTTGTGACGCCAAGGAAGCGATTGAGAATGAAACTTCTTTAGAACTAGAATATTCAATACAAAATACAGATCGTTCTATTGCTGCATTGATCTCAGGTGAGATTGCAAGAAGATATGGTAATCAGGGACTCACTAAGTCTGAGATCAGTTTTAGGTTCAATGGTTCAGCTGGACAGAGTTTTGGCGTTTGGAATCTTAACGGGCTTAATTTGTATCTTGAAGGAGATGCCAATGATTACGTTGGCAAAGGTATGGCTGGTGGCAAGATAGTGATCCACCCACCGAAGGGGCATTGTTATGCTTCGCAAGATACTCCAATTGCAGGCAATGGTTGTCTTTATGGCGCTACCGGCGGCAAGCTCTATTTGAGCGGGCAAGCAGGAGAGAGGTTTGCTATTAGAAATTCTGGTGCGATTGCAATTCTAGAAGGAGTTGGTGATCATTGCTGTGAGTATATGACTGGTGGCTTAGTTGTAGTACTTGGTGAAACAGGAATCAATTTTGCTGCTGGAATGACCGGCGGCATTGCACTTGTCTATGACATTGATGGCAAGTTTGACAAGAGAATAAATTATGATGGTATTGAGATTGCGAATCTTGTTAGTGAGCATGGAGATTTTTTACGAGTTGCACTTGAAGACTTCGTTCAAGAGACTGGTAGCGGTTGGGCTCAGTCTATTTTGGATGATTTTGAAAATAAATTGGAACAATTTGTCATGGTGAAGCCAATTGGTGATTGCGATTTTCAGAGAATTGCAGGGGTGTATCTTGCTGCTAAGCAAGTACATTAAGGACACGCTAAAAACGAAGTTTTGAGCGTGTCCTTAAATACGCCATTTGTTGTTAGAATACTCATATGACAATTAGTCCTCAATCTAAGCCTAAAATCATAATTTGAAATTCAGTTGAACTGATATACCTGACTTGATCCGTATTTGCAAATTGGTTTATCCTGATGTGCAAGCTTATACTGCTGTGATGTTGCTTGCACAGATTAATAATTTTGGACAAGGGCAGTTCCTTGCTGAATACGAGGGACGCGTAATAGGTTTCTGTTCTACTTTTATTATTGATGAAAAAGAGATTCTTAAAAAGCATAGCTGGAAAGAAATAACTGGCAATGGTTATGCTTCTAGGCATAATCCCAAGGGAGATGTGCTTTATGGCATGGAGGTTTGTGTTGATCCAGAGTTTAGAGGGCAACGTATCGGTCAAAGACTCTACAGTGAGAGACAAAGATTATGCGAAAAACTGAAGCTCAAGGGTATTGTCTTTGGTGCAAGAATGGCTGACCTTGGCAAGAAGATCAAAAAGTTTAAGACTCCTGAGAACTATCTTCAATCGGTAGTAGAAAAAAAGACAAGAGACTCAACTATCTCTTTTCAAATCCGCAATGGTTTTGAAATATTGGGGATCATTGATAATTATTTGCCAAGAGATAATGACTCACATGGTTATGCAGTACATATGATTTGGCATAATCCTAAGTATCAAGCTGAATTGGTGACAGGTCAATCTGTTTCAATACCCAAAAAAGTTGTGCGAGTTGCTACTGTGCAATATCAACAACGAAAAGTCGAATCATTTGAGCATCTCGATACATATGT
>JAQCFG010000056.1 GCA_027618255.1 Cyanobacteriota bacterium | reverse complement strand
CATGTTGGGCTGATGACATAATAACAATATTCCCAACAGTCATGGCCTTGCACCACCAAAGATAAAGTCTAGGATTGGTCAAAGAAACAACTTTGTTCTATACTTACAACTATGGAAATCCTCACACAAACCAATTCAAGTCAAGGAGAATTAGATAAACGTCAACTCTTCTTTCAGCACTTTAAAAATTGCCCAATGCCAGATAATGAGCTCTTGCAGAATCTAGGTTTGTTCATGAACAGGCAAACTTTATCTAGATTACTTTTTATGGATCATTAATATCAGCAAATCATCAATATTCATGGAGTAGTAATGGAATTTGGTGTACGCTGGGGACAAAACCTAAGTCTCTTTAGTAACTTCAGAGGAATGTACGAGCCCTACAACTACTATAGAAAGATTGTTGGCTTTGATACTTTTGCAGGTTTTCCTTCTGTAACTAAAACAGATGGCAATAGTCATATCGCTGTCAAAGGTGCTTATGGAGTAACAGAAAACTATGAAGAATATCTCGACACTGTTTTAAATTATCATGAAAGTGAATGTCCACTTCCTCATCTTAAAAAATACGAACTTGTTAAAGGTGATGCCACCAAAACTATAACTCAATACCTCAAAGACTACCCTGAAACAATTGTGGCATTAGCATATTTTGATTTTGATATTTACGAGCCAACCAAAGACTGTCTCAAAAAAATCAAACCTCATTTAACCAAAGGTAGTGTTATCGGCTTTGACGAGCTCAATTGCAGAGCCTTTCCTGGTGAAACGATAGCCTTCGATGAAGTATTTGGTAAAAACAATTATAGTATCAGAAGAGTTCCAAACAGCCCAACTACTTCTTACATTATTTTTGAGTAGACTTGATTAACCACATATCCTGCAAAGCTTTTTGAAAACGCAGGATATGTTTTTCCACTTTCATCTCCGAAGCTTCAAGGTCCTCTCTTAAAACAGACTTATACTCTTCTATTCTAGTTTTATTATTAGCTAATTCAATGGCTTTATCATGGTAATCATCAAGATCAGTCGCTACAAGCTCTTCATGTCCAATATTAATCAAAAAATTCTCCGACATTCTACCAACCCATCTATCACCAGCCAAGGCGATCACAGGAACTCCCATCATAAGACTTTCAATCGTTGAAGTACCGCCACCATAAGGGAATGGATCAAGAGCAATATCAATATCATTATAACCACGAAGGAATTCAGCCCTGGTTATAGAATTTCTAAAAATCAATCTATCCTTATTAATACCATTCTCATAAAATCTTCTCACAATAAAATTTTGATTAGATTCAGAACCAACAAAATGGTTATCCATCAATAATTTTGCATCAGGACAAGAATGTAAAATCTTAGACCAAAGTGCGAGTACCGCTGGGGAGATTTTGTGCGAACCATTCATCGAACCAAAAGTGATATAACCATTCTTAACAAAAGAAGGTTCTAAAGTAACTTGAGTTGGCAAATCAAAGGAATCACAGTGAAGGCAGCAATGATCCATTTTATAAACCTGTTCAGTATAATACTGCTCCTCTCCCTCTTTAACAAAATGCCCATCTGTAAGAATAAAATCCATTTCTTCCATTCCCAAAGTACCAAAGTAACCAACATGAGTAACCTGCACAGGAGCTGAAGAATAACGAAAAACTCCTAATCGATGACCAGCAGTAAAACCAGACATATCAAATAAAATATCAATCTCATCTTCAAAAATAGATTGAGCGAACTCAGCATCATTCAGCTTCTCCACCTTGCGAAATTCGTTAGCCATCTCTTTATACTCAAGAGTTAGATCATCTTCAATCGAATTATTATGATAGAAAAACAAGTCAAACTTGTTTCTATCAATCCCCTTTAAAACCTTGAATAAATAATAACTGACAGGATGGCGGCGCAAATCAGCAGAAACAAAACCAACTCTCAATTTTGTTTTAGATGAATCAAGCCGCTTTGTAACAGCTTCAGCATAATTCGTCTCAATCAGAGGAAGCATCTGCTGAGAGTACTCTAAAGCCAATTTTTGGAAATCAGCCAGACCACGTGCTGGATCTTTATGTGAATTAAAAAGCAAGCAACTCAAGCTACGCTCATCTGTGGGATCAAGTTCTCTTGCTGCAGCGTAATGCTTGATTGCAATTTCATAAAGCCCTGTATCTTTTGAGGCAAAACCAATATTGAGATGCAGGTCTCTATCTTGAGGCTTGGCTTCCAATGCTTTCATAAAATACAGTATCGCCTCATAATTCTGCTGATCTTTAGCCAAAGCTCTCCCTAAGCAATCATAAACATGTGGCTGCTCAGGATTCAAAGCCAATGATTGCTTATAAGAGCTAATCGCCTTATCAAACTCTGCTATTTTTTCATAGGCATAACCAAGTTTGGCAAAGATATTAAAATCATAAGCATTAATAGCAATTGACTTTTCTAAAGACGATACGGCGTTCTGGTATTCTCCAAGCTTGATTTGCACTTGCCCTAAAACGTTGAGTGCTTGAATATCTTTTGGGTTTTTACGCAGGACTTTTTTGAGCAAATAGACAGCATCAGCAAAATTAGATTTGCCGATAAAACCCAGTGATTTTTTTATTGCGCTATTCATAGAGTTAAAAGCTCTCTATAGACAATTTTCCACCCAGCTAGAACTTAATCACTAGACATAATCACCGAAGACCATCGGTCATTAGACCTAGGAGCGTGTAACCCAGCCCATATTGATAAACTTGCATTTTGATATTTGGGTAATATGGGCTGGATGACAAGCTCCTAGAACAAATGACCTAGAAAAATAAGAAGACTGGACTTTTATACAAGACTCTCGGTGATTGATCTAGGGAATCATTAAACTATGCAAAAGACCTTGGCAAGCTCATTGAAAAAATCAATCAAGCTATTAAATAGTGCCAAAATTCCTGAAGCTATTGACTATCTCAAACAAGTCATTAAAAGACATCCACAAAGCACAGACCCTCTTAAACTACTTGCAGAGATTTATATGAAAGATACAGGAGAAATGGAAAAAGCTCAGGAGTATCTCGAAAAATCACTTTCAATAGAAACCAACGATGTCATAAGTTATTTCTACCTAGGCTTGTGCCTAGAAAAAGCCAAAAAACTTGACCAAGCATTTGAAGCTTATAAAAAAGCTCACTTTCTAAGCCCCCAAGACGGTCCTATATTACATTGTATCGCCCGTATACTCAATCAAACCAAACATCATGCAGCTTCAATTTTTTATGGAAAAAAAGCATTAGAATATTTACCCAATGAACCAATGCTATATACCGACCTTGCCTACATGTGCCATGGACTTGGCATGTCGACTGAAGCCTACGGCTATTACAAGAAAGCTATAGAGTTAGAGCCCGACAATAAAACCAGCTATAGCGGTTCAATATTCGTCGCTCATAAAGTACCAGGTATCAGTCATCAAGACTTGATGCAATTAGCCCAGGGCTACAATCAAAAATTCATTCAAAACAAAAAACAAGATCTTTGCTTTGATCACACGAATAGGTACGACAAGGGCAAAAAACAATTCAAACTTGGTTTTGTTTCAGCTGATTTCAAGAGACACCCAGCGGCATACACCTTAATTTCAGTATTTGAAAAATTGGATAAATCCAAATTCGAACTAAATCTCTATTACAACAATGTTGATGAAGATTTCATGACAGAGAAATTCAAAAAAATTGCAAATCAGTTCACTTTCATTAAAGAACTTAATAATGAAGCATTGGCGCAAAAAATCAATGATGACCAGATTGACATTCTATTTGATCTATCCGGCTTTACTTCTGGTGAAAGACTTGCAGCAATTGCATATAAGCCAGCTCCCCTTCAAATAACGCATGTTGGCTACTTTGGTACACTAGGTATCCCAGAAATTGATTTCGTTATTGCAGACGAAATATCCATACAAAAATCTGAAGAACAGTTTTATACTGAGAGGGTCTACAAAATGCCACATTGCTACACGCATTGCAAGCAAGATGGTGTTCCTCAAGCAAACAAAGAAGCTCCATGCATCAAGAATGGCTATATCACCTTTGGCTCATTCAATACTTTTCACAAAATCTCAAAACTGGTCTTGCTTACCTGGATAGAACTACTTAAAGCAATCCCAAATTCCAAATTGCTTTTTGACTCACGATCAATGCTACAAGCTAGTGACTTAGATTTCTTTAGAAATTTCTTTATTGAACGTGGCATTAGCATTGACCGAATTATATTAAGATCCAATATTGAGCGTAATGATTTTCTTAATAGTTATAATGACGTAGATATCGCACTTGATCCATTCCCACTTTCTGGTAGTAGTACTACTCTGGAAGCTCTTTTAATGGGAGTTCCTGTCGTGACACTTGCTGGTGATAAATGGTCTGGAAGAATGTCAAGTAGTTTATTAAATACAATTGGGCATCACGAATTAATAGCCAATAGCATCGAAGAATATAAAAGTAAACTGATTGAATTAGCCCAAAATCCAAGCCGAATCCAAGAATACAGAACAAACTTAAATCAAGAAATGCAGGAATCCCCCTTAAATATCAATCAATACTTAGTTGCCTTTGAACAAGCCATGCTTGATATGTGGCAACTTAAATGCAACTCGCAGGGTTAAGACATTGCATTTTTCAGTGCATCGTTATATATATATAGTAAGATAAAGCTAATGACTATGACTATTGAAAGCTCAACGACAGATTCTAGCTTGCAAAACAGCAAGTATGACGTATCAATTTTTATCCCCGTCTATAATGAAGAAGAGAACATCAAATTGCTTGACGACAAAATCAAAGCAGCCCTGGATGGTCACGATATCACCTATGAGGTTATTTATGTAGATGATGGTAGTTCAGACAAAAGTTTTGAAGTACTTAAATCAATTGCTCAGGGTAACGAGCATATCAAAGTACTCAAATTTAGACGCAACTTTGGTCAAACTGCAGCAATGTCTGCCGGGATTGATGCAGCGAGTGGCAGAGTCTTAATTCCAATGGACTCAGATCTGCAAAATGATCCAAACGATATACCAAACCTACTTGCAAAAATAAACGAGGGTTACGACGTAGTTAGTGGTTGGCGCAAAGACCGCAAAGATACTTTTATCAACCGTACGCTTCCTTCAATGATTGCAAATAAACTAATTTCTTGGCTTTCAGGTGTGAACTTACACGATTATGGTTGCACTCTCAAAGCCTATCGTTCAGAAGTAATAAAAGATATTCGACTTTATGGAGAGCTACATAGATTTATTCCAATTTGCGCAAGCTGGGTTGGAGCCAAAGTTACAGAGATCCCAGTCCAGCACCATGAAAGACAATTTGGTGAGTCGAAGTACGGCATCAATAGAACCTTTAAAGTAGTTCTTGATTTAATGCTCATGAAATTTTTAACTGATTACATCACTAAACCAATTTATGTTTTTGGTGGGATCGCCTTTATTTCAATCTTGCTTTCTTTTGCAAGCTTTGTTGCGGCTATCGCACTTAAGTTCACCAATCATATACAACTAGATGGAACGCCACTACCTTTACTTGGGGCAATGTTCTTTACAGTTGGCGTGCAGATCTTTATGATGGGCATCCTGGCTGATTTAGTGATGCGCACTTACTATGAATCACAAAATAAAAGAACTTACTCACTAGAGGAAGCTTTAAACCTGCATGATTAAAAGCATCCCACAATTTACAGGATGTTTAATCATCCTCTGTCTTTTACTGAACCCGATTCAAGCTGAAACACTCAAAACTAACCTCAATTACCAATTACCTGAATCTCAAAAAATTAAATTGCGAGTAACCAAAGTTCCAAAAAGATTCCCCTGGGTCGAAAGGGACCTAGATGGCAAAGTAGAGCTGCCAGAGATTGGCAGTACCATAATTGCAGAAAATATCGAAGCAATTGCAATAAAAGATCCCTACGGCAAGCTAGCTATAATCAAAGAAGGATCCAAGTTTTATGCAGAAATCACAAAGAAGAATCAAGCCCAAAGCTTTTGGCGTAAGGGCAATGTCAAACTAGAATTTTTTAAACTAGAACTTCAACAAGGTCAAAAAATAGATATTAGTGATATGGGTTTTGATTCTTCAAAGAATTCTAATTTGTTCACCACTGGATTAAAAAATATCGGCATCACAGCAGCTAGTGGATTAGCTGGTGCTGTTGTAGCTCCAATGGTAGTATTTCAAATCTCTTCAATTGCAGGCTTAAGCTTAGCTTCTAATCCAATGTTGGCTGGTAGCGTTGCAGCCATCGGTGGTGGTATTGGTATTAGCCACGGTATCAAGCGCAAGGGTGAGTCATTCATTATTGAACCTGGCGCAGAATTAGAAATAGAAATTAAAGAACCTTGGCTAATAGCTCAAAACATAGAAAATCCATCAGGACTTGTCTCAGAAACGATTCAAACAGAATCGAAACAACCAGATTTCAAACTAAATATAACCCAAGTCAAAAAATCTAAAGACGACTTTGGGGACAAATGTATCAAAGTCAGCCTTGAGTATGAGAATAAAACAGGACAGGAATTAAGACATAGCTCGTTTCAACTTGTCGACAGTATGGGCAAACAATACGAACCAACGCTGATGAGTTCAGGATCATCTATTTTTGGGAAGCTACCAAAACAAGGAAAACTCAACTTGTGTTACACAAGCGAGTTTCCTAACACTACCCACCACTTAAAAGTTGTAAGATATTTTGATAGAACGACTATTGCTAGTCGCAAGATCGTATTACGTTAAATTAAAGCTATTACGGTAACAGACTAAGAGCCAATTGCGGCGAATTATTAGCCTGCGCCAACATCGCTCCAGCAGTCTGTTGCAGAATCTGATTTCTTACCAGTACACTACTTTCAGAAGCTACATCTACATCCATAATTCTTGATCTTGATGCACTAGCATTTTCAATTGCAATTGATGCAAATTCTAACTTAGAATCCAATGAATTTTGCATAGCACCAATATAAGATCTCATTCTTGAAACATTGTCAACCATACTATCAATATTAGCTATTGTTCCTAAGGAAGTAGTACCACCACCAACTGCAGTAACATTACCACTACCGCCAACATGGAAAGTATCAAGGTCAATAGCTCCTTCGCCCAAAGATCCAACTGTAGTTGCACCAACTGTAATATGTACACCTGTTGCAGCAGTACCAGAAGCAAATGCCAAAGTGGTTGTATCACCATCATTAGCACCAGTCTGCAAGGTATAATTAGCAGCACCACTCAAAAGAGTATTGCCATTAAATGCTACGTCACTTGCCAAGGCACTAATTACATTAACTCGTTCATTGATTTCTCTTTGAAGCGCATCAAGCTCATCATCCGAATTAGTTCCATTCTCTCCCTGAACAGCTAGTTCTCGAATTCTTTGTAAGTTGTCTTGAACAACTCCCAAAGCTCCTTCGGCCGTTTGCAAAAAGGAAATACCGTCGCCAATATTTTGTTGTACTTTTTGAAAACCTCGTATCTCAGAAGTCAACCCCTGTGCAATAGATAGACCTGCGGCATCATCGCCAGCTCGGTTGATTCTATATCCAGTGGACAATCGCTCAATTGATTTTTGCAAATCAAAAGTATTGTTACTAAGTGCTCGTTGAGCAAATAGACTCTGTGTGTTTGTATTTATTGAAATTGGCATTTTGTCTCCCTCACATATGCTGTTCTCACAGCTATACTAGTTATATCGGTCATATGACCTAGATTCTTTAGCCTATTTTCAAAAAAAATCAAAAATTCGCAAAACAACAATGTTCTCAATGTATTCTTAGTTACGGTAATAAAGTTAAAGCCAATGAAGGCATGTTATTCGCTTGTGCCAACATTGTTGCAGAGGTTTGTTGCAATATTTGATTTCGCACTAATAAGCTCGATTCAGCAGCAACGTCCACATCCATCACCCTTGATAAGGCATCAGAAGCATTGACGATCGCATCACTCGTATAATCAAGCTTAGACTCCAATCCATTTTCCACGGCTCCCAAGTATGAAGTCATCCTGGCAACATTGTCGATCATAATATCAATCCCAGTCAGTGGACTAGTTGTAATGGTTGTAGTACCACCATTACTATTAACCGTACCACCAACATGCAAGTCATCAAGGTTAAAGGCAGCACCTTCGCCAATACTACCAGCCGTTGTAACGCTACTATCTATGTGAATACCTGCAGCAGTACCACCAGCCAAAACAATACTAGTGGTCTGGCCATCATCTGCACCTGTTTGCAAAGTTACATTACTGGCACTTTTAATTATAGCGACACCGTTAAAAGTAGTATCTGTACCAATATCATCAATAGTTGTCACTAATGAATTAATTTCTCGCTGTATAGCATCAAGCTCATCAGAGCTATTGGTACCACTGGCAGATTGCACCACCAATTCTCGAATCCTTTGTAAATTCTCTTGGACAATCGAAACAGCTCCCTCAGCCGTTTGCAATAAAGAAATACCGTCACCAATATTCCTCTCTACTTGCTGCAAGCCACGCAGCTTAGAAGTATGGCCTTGAGCAATTGTTAAACCTGCAGCATCATCAGCCGCACGATTTATTCTATATCCAGTTGAAAGCCTTTCTATTGACTTTTGTAAATTCGAAGTATTCTTCGATAAAGCATTTTGAGCAAACAAGCTCTGTACGTTAGTATTAATGACAATGGACATATCCATTCCCCCCCATATATAGCACTATGACAGCTTGTTAAGAACCTTTTTCATGGACCCGACTAGAAAACTTTGTTTTCTGCGTGTCAACAACCCCATGCGTCTTAGTACTTTGTTTATTAGACTTCCCCTGAAAGTCCTCTACTCTATCTATCGGTCATTTAACCTAGCAACTTTAATGTTTTTCAAAAAAAAATTATCTTTTTTATCAGGATACCGTCCAAAAAAAATTGCTTACCACAAATCAATTGTGCTAAGTCATTGTGTTACAAGGCGTGATTGAAAAAGTGGCCCAGTTTACACCAGGCCTGACACGCTCCCTCGAATTGAAAAACTATATTATTTACGGAAGTAAACTAAGTGCTATCTGCGGAGAATTATTAGCCTGAGCCAACATCGCTCCAGCAGTCTGTTGCAAGATTTGATTTCTCACCAAGTTACTACTTTCTGAAGCTACATCTACGTCTTGAATTCTTGATAGTGAAGCGGCTGCATTCTCTGCTGCAATATCAGTGTATTCAGACTTAGACTCCAATGAGTTTTGAACAGCACCAAGGTATGATCTCATTCTTGATAAATTATCAATCACCTGATCAATATCAGACACAGTTGCAGTGTTGTTACTAGTAACACCACCTGCTGAATCTACAGCCATGCTTGTTACACCAAGGTGAATACCATGAAGCACAAAGCTTGCAGCAGTACCTTCAACTATTGATCCAGCGTCTGCAGTGGTACCTGTCCTAGCCTGAGTTATATCAATCTCAATACCGACATTGGCAGTCTGTCCTCGTCTTAAGGTAATGGCAGTAGTATCACCATCATTCGTACCTGTCTGCAAGCTTATATTATCAGTAGCCGCATCGTTGTCATAAAGAAGAGTTATTCCATTAAACTTTGTTGCCTGCGCAATCTCATCAATAGTGTTAACTCTTTCGTTAATTTCTCTTTGAAGCGCATCAGCCTCATCAGCAGAGTTGGTTCCATTAAGTCCTTGAACCACTAGTTCTCTGATTCGTTGCATATTGTCTTGAATAACTGCAACTGCGCCCTCTGCCGTTTGAATAGCCGAAATACCATCGCCAATATTTCTTTTAGCCATTTGGAAGCCTTTGATGTCAGAAGTTAACCCCTGAGCGATACTTAATCCGGCGGCATCGTCGCCAGCTCTATTAATTCGATATCCAGTGGATAATCTCTCGATTGATTTTTGCAAATCAAATGTATTATTACCTAGCGCTCTTTGAGCGAATAGGCTTTGCGTGTTTGTGTTTATACTAATCATGGTGTGTGTTCTCCGTCTTGTCTAAACCTTGTAGCCCAGACTAATTCATTCTATCGGCCTATTTACCTAGAACCTTTAGCCTATTTTCAAAAAAAATTCATCCCATGCTAAAATATCATTGATATGACTACTGAAACTCAACTACTCGGCAAGAAGGCACCAGCCATAAAATTGCAAGATCAGAGCGGTGAGATAGTAAATCTCCAAGATTTCAAGGGTTCCTATGTCATTATTTTCTTCTATCCAAAGGACATGACTCCTGGTTGTACTACTGAAGCTTGTAGTTTTAAAGACAATATGGCAAAACTCACCAAGCTTGGCGTTCAAATACTCGGCATTAGTTGTGATGATGTTACAAAACACGAGAAATTCTCGGATAAATACAAACTCAAATATCCATTACTTGCTGACGTAGATAAAGAAGTTGTAGCAAAATATGGTGTTTGGGTTGAAAAAAATATGTACGGCAAAAAATATATGGGTATTCAAAGAGATTCTTTTTTGATTGATCCTCAAGGCAAAATAGTTAAACACTATATCAAAGTCAAACCAGCAGAGCATGTTGCCCAAGTAATTAAAGACGTTAAGGAATTACAAGACTAATTGGCCAACTTTCCAATAGAAGTAGAAATTCTAGTTAAACCAGCTGGGTTTTTCAAGACCGGTAGGCTTGCATTAATTGAAGCTCTTGCTCACGGATTCAGTAACAATGCTATTGCCGAAGAACTTGATATCTCAATCAAAAGTGTTGAAAGAATTCTCAACGAAATCAATACCAAACTCGGTAATAAAGCAGGCAAAGAATATAAAGATCTTAGCAAAATTTTCAATCCCAGATTGCGTTTATTAACGAGTCTCATTGCCACTGACATCTGCGAAATCCATACAAATACATCAATGCGCTATATTGAAAACCTCACTGAATCACTAGAACAGACTCTCATTTTGTGTTGTGTTGGTTTCTCCAATAAAACTATTGCCGAACTTTTTGAAGTGAGCGAAAAAGCAATCGAATTAAGGTTCACGCATCTCTTTGACTATTTTGGTGTTGACACCAAATCACTTAGAATAGAAAACCCTCGTGTTAATCTCTTCATTAGTGCCTATTGCAGAAACAATATCAAGAAAGCTCAAGTAAGCAGACTTTATAGAGAGACTCACTTTAATCGACTCGATGAAATTTTAATGAAACCAGCTGCGTTTTTAGATAGATTAGATGGTGATTACAAAATCATTGGCTAGCCAGTAGTCAGGTTTGCCTCTTACTTTCAAAAAACTTACGCAAAAGATGCAAACTCTCTTCCTCCATAATCCCACCTATTATTTCCATATTTTTGGTAGCAAGGTTATGACGCGAGCCAAAAGCACCTGATTTAGAATCAAAAGCAGCAAATACGACCTTCTTTATATGTGCTTGCAAAATAGCACCGGCACACATAGCACAAGGCTCCAAATTCACATAGATACTCGCTCCTTCCAAGTTCCAAGATCCAGTCTGAGCAACAGCTTCTTCAATTGCGTTAATTTCGGCATGTCCCAAAATTGAAGAATCTCGTTCTCTGGTATTTAAAGCTTCAGCAATAATCTCACCATTTTTAACAATGATTGCAGCCACAGGAACTTCAGTCTCAGCAATTGTTTTTGCCAATTCTATAGTTCTTGCGATATATTCTCGATCTAAGATTTCCTAATTCTAGCGCAAGCAGGTTCAAAAGATGTCAAATAGACTTGTTTTGAAAATCGAAATTATCTCCAAAGGCAACACGCGCATTCCGCGCGGTTGCTACCTTTTTTTGAGCGACCTGTACATCGAAACTGTGTTTCGATGTACAGGTCTAATGGATAAGGGTTGAGACTTTGTCCTTCAGTGGAACCTTGAAGGTTTGCTACAATAACAGAAGTGCTCGACCTAAAGATCAAAACTATCAAAGAGATACTAGAGCCAGTTGCCACTGACTTACAAGAGCTTGATAATCGCTTAATCAATGAAATCAGTCCAAGCTCCCGTGCACTTTGTTCTATTTTGCAAGAAATTTTTGCAGCAGGTGGTAAGCGACTAAGACCTGCCCTCAGTTTTCTTCTTATGAGAGCATTTAACCAGAATATTGATGAAGCAAGTTTTTTGATTGCTGAGATTAGTGAATTAATTCACACAGCAAGCTTGGTACATGATGACATTATCGACAATTCACTCATCCGTCGCGGCAAAGCCAACACCAATAGTAAGTTTGACAACGCTATTACAGTAATTAGCGGTGACTTCATGTTTGCAAGAGCAGCTGTCAATCTTGGACGACTTGGCATCAATGAAATAACCATGCTTTATGCTTCTGTATTAGAAGATCTTTGTGATGGTGAGATTAGACAAGTAGAACGTAAGTTCTCAACAGAAGTAGATTGGGATTACTACTACTCTAAGACTTATAAAAAAACAGCTTCATTATTTGAAGCGAGTACCAAGGCTGTTGCAATCAAGCTAGCAAACCCACAAATAGAAGCTTGCGCCAACTACGGCAAAGAATTAGGCTTAGCTTTTCAAATCATTGATGATGTTTTAGATTACAATTCAGATACTCAGACGCTGGGCAAACCGGCTTGCTCTGACCTGAAAGAAGGACAAGTCACTGCACCACTCCTTCATTGCCTTGAACAACTTGCAGCCAATGATCAAACTGCCCATACTGAATTAGTCACAATTATTAACCAAATGGCAAGTGACAAAACTGAGTTTAGTACAAGAGTACTTGAATTAATTGAAACAACTGGATCAATTAACTACTGTAAAGAATTAGCCAAACAACATTGTGCAAAAGCAATTACAGCAATCGAGTTTCTTGAAACAACTAAATATAAAACTGCGCTAATAGAATTAGCCAATTGGGTTGCCGAGCAGTAAGTCCTAACTTAAATAGACTTACTGCAAAAGTCGGAATTATCCTTAAAGCAAACGCAACATTCGTTGCGGTTGCTACCTTTTTTAAAGCGACATCATTAGCAAAACTTTGTTTTGCTAATGATGTCTAATCTTCTAAAACAAACTCAGAAAGTATCGCGTTAAAATCTTCCGCAAAATAGTTATAAGAACTTGCAAAAGCAACTGAATCCTTAGAACCATAAAAATCTTGCATCATGTCATTGATAAGATCATCATCAAAATCGATATAACTCGTGTCATAAATGACATTCACTGAAACAGAACCACACTGAGCAACTTGCTCTACGATATCGTCACGTCTAAATAATAATTCAGAAATCGAGTCTTTAACATAGGAATCGCTAAGGTCTTCATATTGCGACCAATTTTTGGCAGAGAACTGTTCTTTGTCTCCAGCTCCAACGACTGCATGACAGATCGATTGATTCATTCTGCCACAGACGTACAAGTCCTTGATTACCAGGATTTCAGTCAATAATTCTTCTATGCTTGAGTTTGCCATCCCTCCTAATATGAGCAAAATAGACTAGATTTTAACTCCAATTGACGGACTAGACCAAAATACCTAGCCACCCGTACCTGGTACGGGTGGCTATGCTAAAATTCATCCCATGTCAAAAAAATACCTATTTACCTCAGAATCAGTTAGTGAAGGTCACCCAGATAAAATCTGTGATCAAATTTCAGATGCTGTATTAGATGCAATTCTTACTGAAGACCAAGAAGCAAGGATTGCTTGTGAAACATTTTGTACCACAGGTTTAATTGTAGTCGGTGGTGAAATCACCACAACCGCTTATGCACCAATCAGTGAGATTGCCAGAAACAAAGTTCGTGAAATTGGTTATCACAAAAAATCAGGTGGCGGTTTTGACTCTGATACCTGCGCTGTCATGGTGAGTATTGACCAACAATCACCTGATATTTCAGCAGGAGTAACTACTGCCAAAGAAGCTCGCGAGACAAGTTCACAAGACCCAGCTGACGCAGTTGGTGCTGGTGACCAAGGACTCATGTTTGGTTTTGCTTGTGATGAAACCGTAGAATTAATGCCACTTGCTATCACGCTATCGCATCGCCTCATGCAAAAACTTGCAGATGTTCGCAAAAATGACCCAGAAATTCATTACCTAAGACCTGATGCCAAAGCACAAGTCACACTTGAATATGAAGATGACAAAGCAACTAGAATTGAGACTATCTTGATTTCGACACAACACGATCCCATCTGTAATGGAGAAAGTGACAATGACAAAATCCAAGCAATTATTGCTCAAGACCTTAAAGCCAAAG
>JAQCFG010000055.1 GCA_027618255.1 Cyanobacteriota bacterium | reverse complement strand
AAAGCAACAACTGCTGAAATCTCTGGTCAAAATGACAATCAAATACTCAAAAGATATACCAAAAAACTCTATAAGGATTTTAGTAACGATGTTCTCAACAATGAAGAACTAGACAAGATCCAAGATGAACTCAACGACACGCTCAAAACAACAGACTTTGATTTAGACGGTAATGAAATAAATGATTTTATTGATATCGAAAATGTCATCAACGGTATTGATGGGCTTGCAGATAACATAAGCAATGTCTTTGGTGACAAAGAAGGCAAAGGACAAGTACTTGCACAACTAGAAAACTCACTAATCACCAAACAATACTTACAGGCAGAACTCGCTCAATCACTCACCAGTGAACTCAAGAGCACTGGAACTAACATTGAAAGACAAGAAGAAATATCTAAGATCCTCTATGGTTACGAAGAAATCACGAATGTTGATGGTTCGATTAGTTTTGATATTGGTACAAAAGATAGCCCCAAAACCAATTCTCTTATTTCTGACATTGAAGATCTTGGTGATATTAATACGGATATCAACATTGATAAAACAACCGTACTTAGACAAGTGCTTGCTCCGGAATTTATCAATGCTCCATCAAGTCCAGAAAAAACAGCTGCGATTTCTAAAATCCTATATGGCTTTGAAACAGATAAGCTCGACAAAACCAAGATCACCATTGGTAGCCCAGGTCAGCTCAAAAACAAAAGTCTACTCGCCAATATAGAAGAATTAAAAATAAAGGCTACAAGAATCTTGGATAAAGCTTTACCAGAAGATGAAACAGATTTGATCAACCTTATGGACGAGAAGAAGGCGGACTACACCGGCATCGAACAACAAAGTATCAAACGACTCATCCTCTTGATGTTCGTCTTAAGTATGCTTGAATACAGTGACTGGGAGTATCAAAAAACTGAAGCAGATCAAAGTAGATATGCTGTTAGTTAAAACTATAATTATTACGGACAAACAGCCGTCCCACCAACTGTAATCCAAGTATAAGCTGGTGAATATAGACACAAAGCTATTTGAGTAGCACTTTGATAAGAATATAAATCACCAACCTGAGCAACAGCAGGCGCGATCAGTTGCGGCGTCAAAGACAACAAACTAGTTATAGTTTTTGTTTTAACTTCAAGACTATCAATCATGGCATTAGTAGTACTCAAGTTTTGTGCGACAAGCTCTCTAGTTTTAATATCACCAACGACATCAAGCTTGGCTTGGGGATTAGTGGTTCCAAGCCCAACATTACCAGATGAACAAAGGCATTTGCATCAGTCTTGGTTTGTTGTTCACTAGGCTCTACTTCTTTCTTCTTAGCACACTTGTGTTTCATGTCTTCAATAAACTTGTTTTGAAAGTCAAACTTCCATTCTTTTTTTGGAGCTTTTGGTTTTTTGGTTACTTTAACTGGCTTTGGCTTAGCGACTTTAGCTTCTTTCTTCGTCATAAAACGAGTAACAAAGTCCTGTTTGATCGCAGCAAAATCAGGCATAGCGGCCCTTGCATCCATAGTAAAGAAGAGTAAAGCCAAAAGACTTATTAGAATCAAACTAAAGCGCTTTTCTTAGTCCAATATTAATTTGTTTTAAGTTCTAAGCAAGCTCAACTTGCTTTTTGACTAAGTTCCTTGCCCTGCTTAATCAATACTTTAACCAAACCACTAAACAACGGATGTGGCTTACCTGGTCTTGAAAGAAACTCAGGATGAAACTGACAGGCGACAAAATAAGGATGATCAGAAATCTCAACCATCTCAACCAAACTATCATCTGGTGAAGTGCCTGATATCACCATACCATTGGCTTCTATCTCTTCTCTATAAGCATTATTGAATTCATAACGGTGTCTATGTCTTTCTTGAATCAAATCGAAACCGTAAGCCTGATGAGCTTTAGTACCGGGCTTGATCTTACAAGGATAAAGTCCCAATCTCATTGTTGCACCCTTGTCTTCAATATCTTTTTGCTCTTCCATCAAGTGAATCACTGGATCTGCTGCTGCTACATCAAACTCAACACTATTAGCGTTCTTGCGACCAAGCACATTACGAGAAAATTCAATAACTGCACATTGCAATCCTAAGCAAAGTCCCAAAAATGGTTTTTTGTTTTCCCTAGCCCAGCGAACAGCATTCAACTTACCTTCAATTCCTCTATCACCAAAACCACCAGGCACCACGATACCATCGAGATCACAAAGCATTTCTTCGGCTCTTGCATAACTATCCAAATCATCCGAAAGAATCGATACTATTTCAACACCATGATCTTGAGCAGCACAAGCATGTCTAATAGACTCGGAAACCGAGATATAAGCATCCGAAAGCTTGGTATATTTTCCAACGAGCCCTATTCTCAGCTTAGGGTATTCTGAATTAGTTAGCTTAGCAACAACTTCATTCCAAACACTAAGATCTGGTTTCTTGTCTTCTAAATTCAACTTGGCAAGTACACAAGAGGCAAGCCCTTCTCTTTGCATAACAAGAGGCACTTGATAAATACTCTTGCAATCCTTACTCTCAATTACATTAGTGACAGGTACATCAGTAAAGAGACTTACTTTCTCGCGTAATGCTTTGGGAATAGACTTGTCAGACCTTAAAACAATCACATCAGGCTGAATCCCTTTAGAACGAAGCAACTCTACAGAGTGCTGAGTAGGCTTGGTTTTGAGCTCGTCAGCGGCTTTAAGATGCGGCACCAAAGTCACATGGATATAAGCCGTATCATTACGCGGGATATCGTTTTTAAACTGCCTAATCGCTTCAATAAAAATAGAACTCTCAATATCACCGACAGTACCACCAACCTCAACAATCAAAATCTCAGCAGCGGTTTCTTTAGCTGCATTTCTGATTTTTTCTTTGATTTCGTTAGTTACATGCGGCACCATTTGCACAGTGGCACCAAGATACTCACCGCGGCGCTCTTTGGAGATCACATCTGAATAAATACGCCCAGAAGTAACACTATTAGCTTGTTTGAGATTGGTATCAATAAAACGTTCATAATGCCCAAGATCAAGATCTGTCTCAGCACCATCTTCAGTAACAAAAACCTCACCATGCTGGTAAGGATTCATCGTCCCTGGATCAACGTTCAAGTATGGATCTAGTTTTTGAATTGATACTTTATAATTACGCTCAGTTAAAAGGTGCCCAAGAGACGCTGCAACGATGCCCTTGCCAAGACTGCTTACAACACCACCGGTAACAAATATATACTTTGTTGACATTAGATTTTCAATTCCCTACTAACTAGCAGACCTTTTCTTAAAGCTCAGACTAGGCACAATTAATGCTTGTTGAGCTCGATACTTATATTAACATATTTGTTTTAAAAAATCTAGCTCATTTGCGGCACTTTGATAGCCGTTCCGTCACTATCCGGTGCATTCTCAAGCATCTTAGCTTGCAAGCCAGAATCAACAGCCTTGTCTTCACGTAATTCTTTATTATGATTAATCGCACCAATCATAGGTTCAACCCCAGTAGTATCAAGCTCTTGCAACTGCTCAACATAGCCAAGTATTGCGTTTAAATCGCCAGAGTATTTGTCAATCTCCTCATCAGTCAATCTAAGGTTGGCCAACTTGGCGATTTTGATTACTTCTTCTCTGTCTAAACTCATGGCTAAGATTTTAGCATAGCGTCATTGCATTGCTTCTCTGGCAATGACAAACTCTATTTTAGAAGCACTCCATCAACGTAAAACCACTGCTCGCCCTCCTTAACAAAGCTACTACGTTCATGCAACTTATATTCTTTCTTACGTAATCTATAACTAGCAATAAACTCAACTTCTCCCGTTGTGTCTCCAGCCTGACCTAAACTAGTATTCAAAATCTCCAAACCGAGCCACCAAGTAAGATCCTTCTTGAGATTAATCTCATTGCTTCTTTTACTGATATGCCAAGTATCCAAAACATACTGCTCATTTTTCTTGGCAAAAGCACTATAACGCGAGCGCATCAATTGCTCAGCCGTCTCTGGCTTCGTGAGACCATTATGATAAAGCTCACAACAATCTTGATATTCTAATTTAGTTCCACAGGGACAAGGCATTAAGCCAGCACCCTCGCTTCAAGCGCCTTGGTCAAAGTCATCTCATCAGTATAATCAAGATCGGCACCAACTGGCAAACCGTGCGCAAGTCGAGTTACTCTAATCTTAAGTCCAGGACCAAGTTGTTCAAGTAAACGTTTGATATAAAGCATTGTCGCTTCGCCTTCTGTGCTAAGCCCAATTGCCAGGATTATTTCCATTTCACTTATCGAATCTGTTAAATTAGCAATGCGAGTAATTAATGCACGTAAATTAAGATCATCCGCACTAATACCATCAAGCGGTGAGATCACTCCACCCAAAACATGATAAAGACCGCGATACTCGTGAGTGCGTTCAATCGCCATCAAATCTTTAACAGTCCCAACAACACAAATTTGATTTTGTTCTCTTCTCGCCTCATTACAAATATTACAAAACTCATTTGAACTTAAATTAAAGCAATTAGCACAATATGATATTTGTGACTTTGCATCTTGGATGATTTTAGTAAACTTGGCAACTTGATCCGGTGATTTTTTGAGCAAAGTGAATGCCATTCTCTGAGCCGATTTAGGTCCAATACTCGGGAACTTACGAAACTCCTCAATCAAATCCTCAAGTGGTTTTGCATATCTCATTAAAGATCAATCGTTTTAGATATTTGTGCCAGCTTGGTTTTCGTCATATCAGCAGCTTTAGCAGTAACATCCTTGAGTGCTTCAAGAATATTAGTTTCAACAGAGGATAAACCTTCAGCAAGTAAAACCGGATCTATTTTCACTGAATAAAAATTGCCCTCGCCTGACATTGAAACTCTCACCTTCGAGTTATGAGAATGACCACTAATCTCAGTATGCGCAAGCTCATTTTGTACCTTGATTAAATCAAGCTGCATCTCCTGTGCCTGCTGCATTGCTTTTCTTAAATCTTCCTTGTCCATATTATTGACACACCGAACATTCTTCGTAGTTACCACCACTAGTAGCGGTGTTACCAACTTGCCTGCGCACAGATGAACTATCCACATTATCTGCTTCAATCACGGATTCAGATCGTAGATAATATAAGGTCTTCACTCCAAGCTCATGCGCTTTAAGGTGCAGCTCATTTAAGAACTTACCACTAATTGGTGAGCTCAAAAACAGATTCAATGACTGTGACTGACAAATATATTTCTGTCTTTCAGCAGCTTGAATCACAACTTCCATCATATTTAGTTCATAAGCAGTTTTGAAAATCTTTTTCTCTTCGTCTGACAAGAAATCCAATGACTTAATACTACCTTTGCACTCAATGATTTTGCGCCAAGTATCATTATTGTCTTTGCCATATTTTTTCAGAACATCTTCCAAAAATCTATTTTTAACAAGAAAACTACCACTCAAAGTTTTTTGTAAGTAGGCATTCCCTGCAATCGGTTCTATGCAAGGACTTGCACCACCACAAATAATGGAGATATTGGCAGTCGGTGCAATAGAAAGAATATAACTATTACGCTGATTACCGCCATCTGGACAAGCGCCGCGCTCGATAGCAAGCTGGCGACTAGCTTCTTTGGCTGAGGCATGAATCGCCTTAAAAACCATTTTGTTCATTGCTCTAGCTGCAACACTTTCAAAAGCAATCCCATGCTTCATAAACATGCCATGATAACCCATCACGCCCAAACCAACAGAACGCTCATTTACAGCAGACTGAATAGCACGCTTGTAGTCTCTTGAGTCTACTTTGCCAACAAAATTGTCTAGTACATTATCAAGAGCTTTAACAGCTGTTGCAATAACAGAATCCTTCTCTTGCTGCCACTCATCCCAAGTTTCAAGATTAAGTGAACCAAGACAACAAACAGCCGTGCGCTCTCTATTAGTTGGTAAAGTAATTTCAGAACACAAATTAGACTGAGTTATAAACAAACCTTTTTCCTTGTGATGCTCTGGCACAGTGCGATTGACCGTATCAATAAAAACGATATAAGGCTCACCTGTTTCAACTCTATTTTTAAGAATACGTTTCCACAAACCAAAAGCATCTACACTTCTATCAACTTCACCGGTATGCGGGCATCTAAGCTCAAACTTAGTCTTGGCTCTTACAGATCTCATAAACTCATCAGAGACTATCACTCCATGATGCAAATTTAGACAACGACGATTCTCATCACCACCAGTCGGGCGTCTAATATCAACAAACTCCTCAATATCAGGATGATCAATGCGCATGTAAACTGCAGCAGCACCTCTTCTTGTGTTTCCTTGAGAAACAGCAAGAGTCGCACTATCCATCACTTTCAAAAATGGAACGGTACCAGATGAAGTACCACCAGTAGAAAGCCGCGAGTTATGCCCTCTCACTGAAGACCAATCAGTGCCGATACCACCACCGCCTTTGGCAAGAAAAGCATTCTCTTCATAGGTTTTAAAAATATCTGAAATCGAATCACCAACTGTATTTAAAAAACAACTAATTGGTGCACCTCTGTTTGTTGCGGAGTTAACCAAGACTGGAGTCGCTGGCATAAACCAGTTCTTAGACATAAGGTCATAAAGATCTTGTGCAAGCTCTTTATCGCCTCGCGACACGCCGGTTGCGACTCGAGCAAAAAACATTTGGGTATCTTCACAAATATCAGCCTTGGCATCTTTCAAAAAATAACGATCACGCATGGTCTCAAGTCCAAAAAACGTAAGCTTGCTATCTCTAGTGTAATCAAGCTTGATAGATTTTTGTATACCTTTGTCCCCGCGGTATTGAGGAGAATCCCAACTTGCGTTTTGCCCCACTCTTAATTTAATTTGTTGTAGTAATAAGTCTCTAGCGTAACGGATATCATTCGCTGATAACGCTTCTACGATACTGTTGTATTTGTCCTGAGTAGGCTTACCGGCCTCTACTGTTTTTCTCTCTAACTCAAACGCTTGTTGTTGTACCATTATTATCCTTTCTTATTTACTCTCTGAATTACTAACTATAACTGAACTGGGAACTTTCACAAGACCCAAGATACAGTGTACTGCAAAGATCTCAACCCTACATATAGTGTGACGGCTAATTTTATGATTTGTTTTCTGCTTAATGAAATTTAATCTAACCACTAGGGGTAAGCAATTACCCTTGGTTTCAAGTCCATTCTAAACAAATCAGATAAAATAATAGCCATTTCGGTAAAAATGTATTAATCTTATAGAGGAGCATTTAACAATACTAGACGTCTCTGTATAGTGAAGCTAGAATCCTAAGACATACTCAATGCGTATTAAAGAAATAGAACTCGATAATTTCAAAAGTTTTGGCGAAAAAACTATAATCCCGATTCTGGATGGTTTTACTGCCATTTCTGGACCAAATGGTTCAGGAAAATCCAATGTTGTTGACTCTTTAATGTTTGCACTTGGACTTACTAGCACGCGTAATATGCGAGCAGAAAAGCTCACAGATCTACTGAATAATATAAGCGGGCGTAATGAATGCTCAGTCAAAGTTACTTTTTTACAAGAAGCGACAGGGGAAGAGCTTACTGTACGCAGAAAAATCAAACTCAAAAAAGAAGGTTACGACAGCAAATACTTTCTTAATGATGAAAGTTCTACCCTAAGAGATATTCACGACAAACTTGGCAAATATAATATCAGCCCTAAGGGCTACAACGTTGTAATGCAAGGTGATGTTTCATCTATCATCAGCATGAATTCTATAGATAGAAGAAAGATCATTGATGAGATTGCGGGGATCGGTGAATTCGATCGCAAGATTGAACTTGCGGGCAGGGAGCTTGAAATTGTAGTTGAAAGAATAGAAGGACAAGAAACTATTCTCAAAGAACTTAACGAAAGGCTTGCAACTCTAGCCGAGCAAAGAGAACAAGCACTTAAATATCAAGAACTAAAAGAGCGTCGCATTGAACTAGAAAGACAATTCTTGGCTATTAGAATCAGACAAGTGCGTAACAATAAAACCCAGACAGAGACTGAGCTTGAGGAACTTAAAGAGAAGAAAATCCAACTACAAATAGAACAAACAGAAATCAACGAAAAGATGTCTGAAGCTCAATTTGAACTTAATCGATTATCGAAAGAGATTGAAGAGCTTGGCGGCAAGAGACAAGATGAGCTCAACGGTAAAAGAGAAGTTCTTAGAAACCAAATCACAAAAGAAGAAAGTGCTCTTGAATACATTGAAAAACAAATCGCCGACCAACAAGCCGAACAAATAAATATAGAAAAAGAAATCAAAGAACTTAAACGTTCTCTTAAAACAATTGATTTCAAAGCGGAAGAATACGCTAGCGAGATCGTCAGTATCAAAGAGAATATCAACACCGAAGAAGCTCGTTATGAAGAGTTGCAACAAGAAATTCTTTCCAAAAGTAAAAACTCTAACTTGAGCACTCAAAGCGTTATAGAGATTCAAGACAAGGTCAGTGCACTGAAAGCTCAAAAATCTGAAGAAGAACAAAAACAAGCAAGACTTGATGAGAAAATTACACTATTAAACGCGGAACTATTAAAGCATAGAGAAGCTGCTGAAGCAGCTTCAAACGAGATGCACAAATTACAACTTGGCTTTGATACTGTTGGCGGAATTGAACTTAAAGAAAACATTGAATTCCATAGTCGCAATATTGAAACTCTCAGGGAAGAAAGCAAAGAAACTAAAGAAGAAATTAGAAACCAAGAGACCAAACTTCGCCAAGTCTCTACCGAACTAGCTAACCTTGACGGTCAAGAACAAGCTGCCAACGCTGCAGGTTTTGGTAGAGCCGTAGAAATGGTACTTGATATTGAAGGGGTACATGGTACTCTAGCCCAGCTGGGAAGAGTAGACAGCAAACATCAAGTAGCGGTTGAAACAGCTGCTGGTGGTAGATTGCGCTCAGTAGTGGTAGATGATGACTATGTCGGTCAAGAATGTATTGAATTTCTCAAGGAGCGTAAAGCTGGTAGAGCCACTTTCTTACCCTTAAATAAGTTAAGAGAAGGACGCGAATATCCACTACCAAAAGAAGCTGGTGTTATTGACTGGGCTATTAATCTAGTTGAGTACGGCAATGAATACAGAGATGCTTTTTTCTACGCTTTTGCTGATACATTAGTTGTCAAAAACCTAGAAGTTGCTCGTAAATTAATCGGACGTTACCGCATGGTAACTATGCAAGGTGACATGATTGAAAGAAGTGGTGCCATGACTGGTGGCGCTGCGATCAAGTCGAATATTCATTTTGGCGCTGATACTGGCAGAGAAAGAATTAGACTGGAAGAGCAGCAAACAGAGCTGAGCAAATTCGTTCTACAACTTCAAACAGAACTTGAAGATCTTGAAACCCAATTAGACGAATCAAGAGCCAAACTAAGTAAATTCAAAGAAGACCTCGCTGACAAACAAGCCAAGAGTGGCATCACCGAAGCTCAAATGGAAAGTCTCAAACTAAGCTACGAAAAAGAGAAGGCAGAAATCGTCGACTGCGCTCACAAAATTGACACTCTTTCTGGTGAAAAAGAAAACTACTCTCGTAAAATCAATACTATAGATACCAACATCGAAAAAGAAGCAGGTGGGCTAGAAGAACTTGCTGCTCAAATGCAAGACTCCAAATTTGAATCTATCATTAGAGAATCAAGAGAGATTGAGGTTGAAGCTAAGCGTTATCAAACAATGCTCAATAACGTCATCAATGAATCTAAGTCTCTAGAAGTCGAGAAAAACTTTGGTTCTCAAAATATAGACAAGCTCACAAGCAAAATGGCAATCTCGACAGAGGAACTAGCAAAACTAGAAGCCCAAAAACCTGAACACCTAGAAAAAATCACTAGGGCAAATGAAGAACTAGCCCTGCTGGACCTAGAGCTTGAAAAGCTCAGAGCCCTGCTCAGTGAGCATCACGGCAAGCGTGAAGAAGTTTCATCTTGCTTGCTAGGACTCGGGCAACGCAAGGGAGAAATTAATAGCACTCTTGAATCGACTGCTATTAAAATCGTTGAAAACAAGAAAAAACTTATTAGTATCAATGAGCACTTAGAGCAATTACTTGAGGAACTTAAAGAACATCCTGAACTCGAAGAGCTAGACATCCCTGAAGAAGATCTTGGTAAATTACAAACCGAATTAACTAGAATTGAAAAACAAATGCGCGCGATGGAACCAATCAACATGCATGCGATCCATGAATATGATGACGTAGCAGAACGCAAGGCCGAGATCGAAAAGAAAAAAATCGTTCTTGATGAAGAATACCAAATGCTAATTGAAAAAATTGGCAGCTACAAAAACGAGAAAAAATCTTGCTTCCTCACCAACTTTAACAAGATTGATGAATACTTTAGAGAAATCTTTGCTGATCTATCCTTTGGGCAAGGGGCTTTAATACTTGAAGATCCTGAAGAGATTTTTGGTGGTGGCTTAGTCATTAAAGCTCAACCACGCGGCAAGAAAATGCAAAGACTTGAAGCCATGAGTGGTGGCGAAAAATCACTTACTGCACTCAGCTTTCTATTTGCATTACAACAGTGTAACCCTGCTCCTTTCTATGCCTTTGATGAGGTTGACTCTGCGCTTGATGGTGTTAACGTTGATAGACTAGCGCACAAAATCAGACGCAACGCAGAAAACACTCAGTTTATTGTTGTAACTCACAGAAGACCTATGCTCGAACAATCTGATAGAGCAGTTGGTGTATCAGTCAACAGCAAGGGCTACAGTAAAGTAATCGGCGTACAAAATATTATGGCTAAGGATGTTGACCTAGCTCCTGAACTAGTTTTACAAGGATAATAGATGAGCGAAGACCAGATCAAAGAGTTTTATAAAGACAAAGTTGACCAGCTCAATATGACTTCTCGCGGACTTGCTGGTCAAGCCAAAGAAGGTTCACTTGCAGTTCTTGCAATGGAAGGACTTGCTAATGAAAATCAAGATGGCTTTAACAGAGGATCTACAGAGGAAGAAAGTGAACTTGATATCATCAAACGCAATCTCAAAAACGAACCTAATCTCGAGATCTTAGTTGACCTTGCAAAACAAGGAGACATCGATCCCTGGGATCTTAACCTCGAAAGCATAACTAGTGTTTACCTCAAGGCAATCAAAAACAATCCAGGAGAAACTCTACGCGAAGCCGGCAAGGCAATATTCTACGCATCAGTACTGCTGAGAATGAAAAGCGACATCCTAATGAGTCAAAGTAGTGATGCTCTCAACATTGGTCTTCACAGAGAGCTTGATGATGACGCCATGCTTGAAGATGAGCTGGCACGAAGACAAAATAAACAAATCACTTTTAATGATCTAGAAGCCGCACTGCGCAGACGATTCATTCAAAAAGCCAAGCGCTTTAGAAAAGTAACCCTCCAAGACCTAATTGCCGCACTGCAAGAAGCAAGAGACGAAGAAGAAACTCGCGAATATCGCAAGCAACAAAAATTTCTTGATCTTGATGGCTACCATATAATTGAACCTGAGCTTGGTGACGACTTACTAGACTTGGTTCACGCCGAAGATCTGGAAGGATGTATCGAACAACTTGAACTCATACTACCAAGAAAGCTACAAACACAAAATGGCATGGAATTCAAAGAACTAGTTCAAATTGTTGGCAACTGGTCAAACGCTTTTCTTGCAATTATTTTTCTGGCGCACGACGCAAAGATAGAACTAAAACAAGAAGAATTTTATGGAGACCTCTGGATATATGAACCTCAATCTTAACAACTCGGACTTAGACAGTAGCAGCAAAGACATGCTTAGCAAAATTTTGCCAAGCTCGGGTTTCGATTTTGGGATAAGCACTGGCTTTGATCATATACCAAGCTATGAATATACTGACATCAATCCAAGAGCCAACGCTTTTGCCGTTGACACGGTAATCAATGAAGCCAAAAGCTCAAGGCTACGAGACCTTAAAGCTAAACTAGAAGCAATTTTATTTCTGAGTGACAAGCCAAGAGGTGTAGACAGCTTAGCTATTCAAGCAGAAGCTGATCCAAACCTAGTCAGAGACGCCTTGATTCAATTAGTACAAGAATACGAGGCACGTGATGGCGGCCTTGTAATCGATACCACTGATGGTTATTGTATGCAAATCAGTGACCAGTTTGAATCACTCACTGAAAATATTTTGCCGATCGAACTGAGAACGGCTGTGCTTAGAACTCTTTCGACCATTGCGCTTAAAGAACCAATGTTACAAAGTGACTTGGTTAAAATTAGAGGCGGCGGCGTTTACGAGCATGTTAAAGAACTTGCCGAAATGGGTTTAGTCAAGAAAACCAAAGAAGGACACTCTAATATTATTCACACGACCAAATATTTTCAAGAGAATTTCAAACTAAGCCAAAATGGTATTGAATTGCAGACCATGCTCAAAAGCACTGGTCCTACTCAAGTTGAGTTTGTAAGACCAGGTTCATTACTGGCTAACTATGAAGAAGAAAGCGAAGAAGTTGACCCAGCTGCATAAATTAACTTAATTCTGGGATTATAATTAAAGACACGCTGAAAACAAAGTTTTTCGAGTCGACTCCATGAAAAAGGTTCTGTCCGTAGAGAACACGTAACAGATAATGGTTGGGACATCGCATTTTCAGTGTATCCTTAATAGTATGGAGAAGATCCAAGAACGAATTAGTATATGGCAAGGTCTTGAGAATTTCAGGCAAATCTTGCTAGATTTACTCACCCATGACATCAGTAAAATCAATCAAGCTAGTCTTGATAAAATATTCAACGGCTATGGTTTCAAAATCCTTGATAATAAAAGAGACAAGCTCATCAAAGCTATCGGTAACAAACTCAAAGAAATAGAACCCAGCAGCGAACTTTATCAACAGCTCAATCAAGAACTTGAAAACCTCAAATCAATCGATAACGAGATTGTCCTGCACAGAGAAACCAAAGACTTTAGCTATGAATATATTTTTAGAGCTCCTAAAGGTACTATCATCAACCTCAATGGCTTTGTAAAAATCATCAATAAGTTTAATCCAAGTCACAAAGCTCTTTTGAGTTGGCAAGGGAATAAGCGCAATCCTATTTTATTTTTGGCTGAGTTGCTACCTAAAAATGAACAAGAGAACTATATCTTTTTTCATATCAACCTCGGCGGTGAAGACGGATTGGCCGTAATTGCAGATGCTGGCGTGAACTATCGCTGGACTCAATCACTTAAACATGAATACTCAGACTTAATGACAGCAGAATTTGGTTCTGTAATCATGAACAAATCAACAAAGGCGATAACCTTAGAAGATGCCAATATGACTGCTGCTGCTGCACTTGGCAAAGCTCAAAGTGAAACCAACAAAGGAATTAGCTTATTTGAGAACAATGTCACTTTAATGGAAATTTATAAAGCAGATCTTGAGAGTTTGGATTTTAATTATTAAGGCTAGCCTCTCTTTTCTGTGCTAATTTATAAACATGTTCAAAGAAATCTCAAACGAACTCAAAGCAAGAGCAGCCAAGATCAAACTAATTGGTTTTGATGTTGATGGAGTACTTACAGACGGTTCTATTTACATGAATGAATCTGGCGAAGCCTTCAAGAAGTTTCACTCCCTAGACGGCTATGGTTTAAGACTTGCCAAACAATTTGGATTAGAACTTTGTATCATCTCAGCTCGCAAAAGTGCTCATGTGCATGCTCGTTTTGAAGGTTTTGGTTTTGAAGAAAGTGTTCACACTGGAATTCATGACAAGCTCACAAAACTAAAAGAAATTGCAGCAACCATGAAAATCGGACTTGATGAAATTGCTTTTATTGGTGACGATGCTCTTGACATTCCAATACTCGAACAAGTAGGACTTGCTGTTTGCCCGCCAGGCGCGCACTATAGTGTTTTTGAGCATATTCACTATATTACGGAGAAAGAAGGTGGTAAGGGTTCGGCAAGAGAGTTTACAGATTTAATACTCTATGCCCAAGGCAAAATCCCCGGCTAATCACCTTTGGCTCCAATCGCTGCAAAATATTTGGCTAAGCGAATTTATCCGCTCGACAGAAGCAAAAAATCAGCATTTTCTTCGAAAATGAGTTTTGTATATTTTTCGGCTTACCCTCACGTCAAAATTGTTTAGCCAAATACTTCTTACACACTAGTAAGAAATGCTAAGATATTTTGTCATACCATGGAAACTCTCTCCAAAAGCAATCAAACAATGCAACAAACCAAACAAGCAAAGATCCTAATCCTTGATTTTGGCTCACAATACACTGAACTAATCACCAA
>JAQCFG010000054.1 GCA_027618255.1 Cyanobacteriota bacterium | reverse complement strand
GTCTCAGTAGTGCTTCTGTGATAAGGGCTGGTATCGCCGAAGAAGGGTAGGGAGTTCAATTCTCCTCCTCGGCACCATCTACATGGTCATTAAGTTGTGTGCGTCTGTAAATATTTCATCAATAAAATCTTGACCAATCTTGAGCTTTAATTCGGAAAGTAATTTTTTATTAGTCTTGATAAAATCCTTAAAGTTATTTTCATTTTTGAATCTACCAGACTCTAGAATTGCTCTAGCAATATCTATAATTTGATTATATTTGTTTAGTTGATCATTCTCTTGTGATTCTTGATTGGCGACGACAGAGACGATTTTTTTAGGTAGTCCCCAGATTTCAAGTACCCTTGTCGATAGTTCAAGATGATTATATCCGAAGAGTTTAGTCTCCTGTTTTAGGCGTTCGTTATAACTCAAACTTTGATTAATTTTTTTGTATTCTTTTGGATAAAAATTCATTATTGCAAATAATCCATATTGTTGCATCATCGCTGCCATAAAAACATCCTCGCAGAATTCAGCTTCTTTACTTAATGTGATTGCAATTCTTTTTGCAGCAAGTGCAGTAAAAATGGCATTAAACCATTGTCCTCTATTAGTGCTTATATTACGCAATGCTGTAAGTATTGCAATACTCTTGAGGGCGCTGAAACCAAGTACATCAACAATCTCTGTTAATGAGACTAGTTTGCGGCATGAGCCCAAGGCTGCTGAGTTTGCATATTTAAATGCGTGAGCAAACAATACTTGATCCAAAGTAAGCAAACGCAAGACATCGTCTCGTGTCGTCGTCGGATTGTCTATAATACTAATTAATTTGGTTACTGCCGGCGAACTCGCTGGCAAACTATCCAGTTTTTTTGCTATATCTTCTTCTACTAATGACATTCTCTACTCCCGATGATCTAGACCTTAGGGCCTATATTGACAGGTTTAGTTAAGAATCAGTTAAAAATGAGTAAAATAACTAGGTTTTTTCATTTATTTTTTGAAATACTAAGAAATAGACAATATGGAAAACTAAATCCTTATACAAACGTCTATAAACACCATGACTCTACGTAAAATCACCATATCTATCTTACTTATCCTACTTCTCCAGCCAGCTCTTGATTCTCGGGCCGCCAATACAAATGGGACTGCGCTCATTGGTACTTGGAGTATTTTTGATTCGACTAATCAATTGATTGACACTGTTGATATTACGTTTGTTGTTTCAAAGGAAAATAATTCAAGATTTAGTTATACGCAAGGCTCCCATCAAGATCTTGAAGAAAATTCGTTACAAGGATTTTTGTTTGGGGATTACATAGTTTTTGATTTGATTAATATGGGGTTTGCTCAGACTTATATCGCCGAAATAGATTTTGAGAATAATACTGGACCAGGTGTTGAAGTCAAAACACAACTGGCAGCTTGTACTACTGTTGGCATAGATGCCACTCTTGTTAAAAAGAAACACGGAGATAGATTAGCTGTAGACTCTGCTCAGTGTAATGCTTCTAGCTTCTTTGCTTCCAGTTTATCTACTATCAAGTTTGTAAAATCTGGAGCTGATATCAATACTGTTCCGACGACAAACACAGCTTCTGAAACTATTTTGAATGAAGAAAATAAATACCAAAACAAGGTTGAAGGTATTTGGACAATTGCTGGAAACAAACCAAGTATTAGAAGAAGGCTAGTGATTAAAGATATTGCTGCACATCATCTTGGTTATAGTTTTACTTATCGACTGCTTAATAATTCAACAAGGCTTGGCAAGATTGGAGAGAGTGATTTTGAATCGGCAGATAGAAATGGTTTCATTGTGAATAACTATATGATGATCAATAGCAGTCGTTTTGATAAACCAAATGAACTCTTTTTGCTTAAACTCAACAACTCAACTCTGAAATCTGCTAGAGGAAAAGAATTGAGAGCAAGTAATGCTGATTGCTTCCCATTAAAAACACCAACCGTGAATATCAAGGTTTGTACCCCAAATGATTCTAGTTCTAAGACTGCTAATTTAGTCTCTCGTATTGGTGGTAGATCAGCACGCAAAGTTGAAACAAATCTAAGTATTGATTTTTAGCTACTAAAGTACTAAAATGAGTAGCTTACGTGGCTAGAAAAGATACTACTATCGTTCTCAAGTTTGGTGGCAGCTCTGTTGCTGATGCCAAATGTATTGAACGTATATCAAAGATAGCTCTCAAGGAAGCGCAAGAGCACAATGTGATTGTTGTGACTTCTGCGATGGGCAAGTCAACAAATCAATTAATTGATTTGGCTAATCAGGCTTGTCCTGGCTGCTCTGGACGTGAATTAGATATGTTACTTGCAACAGGTGAATTGGTTTCTATTTCACTCACTGCCATGACTATTCAACGACTCGGGCATCCAGCCGTCTCATTAACTGGATGGCAGGCAGGTTTTGTAACGGAGTCGTCTCACAATAGAGCAAGAATTGCGGAGATCAAATGTGATCGAATTAACAAACATCTTGATCTTGGTGAAATAGTTATTGTGGCTGGTTTTCAAGGCATCACCGAAGATGGTGAAGTAACAACACTTGGACGTGGTGGCTCTGATACTTCTGCTGTTGCTTTAGCTGCAGCTTTTGAAGCTGATCGCTGTGATATTTATACAGATGTTGATGGGGTTTTTACTACTGATCCGCGTTTAGTTAAAGAAGCTACTATGCTCTCACATATTAGTTATGAGGAAATGATTGAGCTTGCTAGCTTAGGTGCCAAAGTTTTGCATCCTCGTTCTGTTGAGCTTGCCAAAAAATACAATATCGATTTGCGGGTGCGTAATAGTTTTAATTCAGCAAACGAGGGTACTAGAGTTATAAGTTTTAAAAGGATGTTAGATATGGAATTAACCAAAGCAGTTACTGGAGTCGCGCTTGATACAAAGCAAGCCAAGATCGCAATTATCAATGTTGCTGATAGACCGGGAATCGCCAGTAGGGTTTTTGGTGAGCTTGGTAAAAACAAAATCAACGTAGATATGATTATTCAATCTGTGCCGCGTGATGGAGTGAATGATATTGCTTTCACCGTGCCGCGTGAAGACATGGAACTAGCCAAACGTACTTGTGAAGATATTCTCAAAGATATAGAAGGTAGCAGGGTTGAGGCTGATGGCAGTATTGCCAAAGTATCTATAGTGGGAGCTGGCATGCTTAATAGACCAGGTATTGCTTCTAATTTGTTTGAGACCTTGTCCCAAGCAGGTATTAATATACAAATGATCTCAACAAGTGAGATCAAGATCAGTTGTTTGATTGATGAAGCTAATGCAGAGAAAGCAGTTCAAGCGATTCATGCGGCTTTTGAACTTGAGAAGAGCAATGAGCCGATTATTGTATAAAATCATCGTCATCCTGACGCTTTGTTCAGAATGAAGGTAGATTTGCTATAATTGATTCCTGATGAGCACCATGGAAACTATCAGCCTAGACATTAAACAAATACAGCAGCTTTTGCCGCATCGCTATCCCTTTGTGATGGTGGACAGAGTGGAAGAGCTTGTTCCTGGTAAATCAGCGACTGGTTTCAAAAATGTTTCTATCAATGAACCACATTTCCAAGGGCATTTTCCTGATCTACCAATTATGCCTGGAGTGCTTCAGCTTGAAGCTGCTGCTCAGCTCTCCTGTATGGTGATGCTTAGTATGCAAGAGTATAAGGAAGGCTATCTTGGAGTCTTCACTGGGCTTGATTCTGTAAAATTCAGACGTATGGTTGTACCTGGTGACAAGCTAGAAATCAAAGTCTCATTGAACAAGTTCCGTTTCCCTTTTGGCAAGTTTGATTTTAAAGCAGAAGTCAATGGTGAGCTTGCCGTTGAAGGTGTTCTTGGTTTTGCTATGCAGAAGACTGAAGATCTGATGGCTTAGGACTGTTGGGCTTTACGGTTGCACTTGATTAACTACTTGTGAAATTATCTAGAATTTACCTATTCCCATAGATAAAGTAGGATATGTATTGAGTTATGAGCACAAAAGTTATCGATCTAGATTTACTAAATAGTTTTCATCCGAGAAGTCACTTTGCTGTCAGGTCAGCATTGTCGCAGGCCTTTAAATTTTTTGTATTGGCTGCAGTGTGGATCTCTATTGTTTTTGTTGCTGCCGCAGGTGCGGGCGTTACTTTTGCTTGGGTTTTGCCTAAGTTATTAATTGAAGTTCTACCTGGAATGATTGGACTTGATCTAGACTTAGCAATTAAAATTAGTGAGATTATTGCTTACCTAGCACCGACGATCACGATTGCAACTGTGATTCCTGTCAACGCCATGTTTATGGTGCTTTGCGAGCGTAAGTTCTTAGCACTACTCACTATGAGAATTGGACCAGATAAAGTCGGTCCAAATGGATTTTTGCAAACTTTTGCTGATGCATTGAAACTATTATTCAAAGAAGACATTAGTCCTGCTGGTGCTGACAAATTATTATTCACACTAGCGCCTGCATTATTCTTCGCGCCTGCAATGGTTGTATTCTTGCCCCTTCTTTCAATTGCTTCAAACAACACTGGTGTTTTTGTTGCAACTGATATAGATATCGGTTTAGTTTTCATGCTTGGCTTTGTGTCACTCGGCACAATGTCACTAGTCATGGGTGGTTGGGCTTCAAACAATAAGTACTCATTAATCGGTGGACTTAGAGCAGCAGCTCAAGCCATTAGTTATGAGATCCCAATGGTGCTCGCCATGATTGCCATGGTTTTGGTTTCTGGCTCTATGAACTTAGTTGAAATTTCAAATCAACAAGCTGGCGGTTTAATGAACTGGAATATTTTTGGTAACGGACATCTTCCTAAAGCATTGAATATTTTTGCTAGTTTTCACGGTAATGCTCAAGAAGGTTTTGTATCTTTAGTTTTTACTGGTCTCTGCGTGGCTTTATTTTTGATCTTTATAGTAGCTTCAACTGCTGAAGTGAATCGTATTCCTTTTGATCTTCCTGAAGCTGAGTCTGAACTGGTTTCTGGATTTAACACTGAATATACCGGAATGAAGTTCGCTTTATTTTTCTTGGCTGAATACACTAACTTGTTTATCGCTTCTGGAATTGCAGTAATTCTTTTTCTTGGTGGATCACATTTGCCAATTAGTGTCGCAGCTGAAATACAGCTCTATGACATGCTTAGCAACTTTAGTGTTAGTCTCCCTGTGCTGGGTGATCTAGGTGGTATGCTTAGCCATCTCAATATAGTTTGGATTCTAACTTCAGTAGTTTTATTACTTAAGATTTACTCAATGTTCTTAGTAGCAATTTGGATTAGAGCAACTCTTCCTCGTTTAAGACAAGATCAATTAATGGAATTTGGTTGGAAGTATTTGATACCACTGACTTTAGGTATAATTTTCTTAGTCACTCTTTGTTTGGAGTATCTCGGATAAATAAAAGGATTTTATGGTAACACTTAATAAATTTATAGAGACAGCAACTAAGCCAGTCACCAGAACAGTAGATGGACTCTACAATATCTTCCTTGGCATGTACACTGTGCTCAAAAACACAACTCGTGATCCAATCACTAGTAGCTACCCAAATAAGATGCCAGAGCTTTATGGTCGTTCGCGTCATAGACTAGCTCTAAACGTGGATCCTGATACTGGAGAGCATCTTTGTATTGCCTGTAAGCAGTGTGAAAGAATCTGCCCAGATGCTTGTATCTCAGTGATTGCTCATCCTGACGTCAAAGCCAAGTCATCACAGTTCTATATCGATCATGGTCTTTGTATGTTCTGCGGTCTTTGTACAGAAGTTTGTCCTACTGACTGTATAATCAACACAGTTGATTTTGAGATGTCTACCGAGACTCGTGAGGATTTGATTTATGATATTCGTAAATTAACTCTTACCCAAGAACAATCAAGAAATTATTTCCATATGAAGGGTTATAAGACCAAGCGTGAAAAAGCAGAAGAAAAGTTAATGGCTGACCCTTCTAATAAGCCTCCAGCAGAAGGTGGAATCTGTCACAAGGCTGTAGATGCAGCACTTGAAGCGATGGGAGTTACAGTAGCGGCGTAGTCGTTTAAGGAATAAATTATGGCAACATTGAATGTATTGTTTGGATCAGAATCTGGCAACTCAGAAAAATTAGCTCAAAGCATTGAGCTTACTGGTAAGGAGATTCTCAAAAAAGCTGGCGACGCAGTCAAGTTTGATGTGGTTCGCAAGAACCTGAAGGATGTCAAAGTAGATGACCTTGCTGCTATGGACAATGCCGTAATCGTAATTTCTACTTGGGGAGAGGGTGATCCGCCTGCTTCAGCAGAAAAGTTTTGTCTTGATATTTACAAAGCATCAAGTCCAGATTTATCGAAACTCAATTACACAGTGCTTGCGATGGGCGATACAGGCTATCAAGACTTTTGTGGTTGTGGACGTAGAGTTGATGAGGCGATAGCTAAACTAGGCGGCAAGCAAATCATGGCTCGCAAAGATATGGATCTTGATTATGCGGCTGGCTTTGAGAAGTGGTCTGTAGAGTTCTTTACTAAGATGGCTCCGCTTTTGAAGGGTTAGGTTTGTTTTTGAAAATTCAGTCATCGCAAACCATCAAGCGAAGCAATCCAGGCGAATTACACAAACAACTTCACAGCAATCAAAAGCAAAAACATAGCAATCCCGATTCTGAATTTCTCTTGTGGAATTTTATCAACTATCATTTTGCCAGCTTGAACTCCTACAAAAGAAACTGAAATACAAAGAGCAAGGTCCATGTAACTCAGTCCCAGCAAGTGATCAAAGCGAAGTCCTTGGTTGAAATAAGTGAGTAACCTTGAACTATCAATTAGCATCAAAAGCAGCGCTGAGTTAGCCAAGTAAACAGCTTTGGGTAAATCAAAAGCCGAGAGAAAGGCTCCGCGTATCGCGCCGCCCATTCCAAAAATTCCTGCAACAAATCCAGAGAGAGCGCCGCCTAGCGCGCCAGTGAAATAATTAAATGAGATTTTGAATTTGGGATTGAGTCCCAAGAAAATTGCATAAGCAAATAAAAATACCGCAATGCTTTTTTTAATCAAGACTTCATCTACTACAAAAAAGGTCTTGGCACCAAAGTAAGCCGCTATCATTCCAACTAAGCCAAAACTCATTACTAACTTAAGGTCAAAACCCTTGCGAAATAGAATCAATCTCCACAAAGCATTAAACCAATGAATTATAGAAACAAAAAACAAGACCTCTGCTGTCGGATAGTAAAACATCAGCACTGGCATCATGATGGTTGATGTACCAAAGCCAGTGATTGTGCCTAATAAGCTAGCTATAAATATTAAGGAGAAAATCACGCAGTCGCATTCATCAACTCAGCCATCTTGGCAACATTGCTGCGAACAGACTCTGCTGATGATTGAAGTTCTTTAAGCTCTGAAGCAGTTAGTTTAAGTTCAAGAATTTCTTCAATCCCATTTGAACCTAATTTAGCTGGAACGCCGACATAAACTCCATCGATACCATACTGCCCAGTGAGCATACATGAACTAGGAAGAATTTGTTTACGGTCTGTAAGAATTGCTTCAATCATTTCTACTGAGCTTGAAGCTGGCGCATAGAAAGCTGAACCTGTACCAAGTAGGTTGACTATTTCAATTCCACCCTTTTTGGTGCGTTCAATAATTTCGTTGATCTTAGCTTCTGGAAGTAAGTCTGGAAGCGGTATGCCGGCTACTGTTGTGTATCTTGCTACTGGTACCATGTCATCTCCATGCCCGCCCATTACACAAGGCTGAATATTTCTGATTGATACGTTAAGTGCTTCAGCAATAAAAAATGCCATACGTGAACTATCAAGCACTCCTGCCATGCCAATGATTTTATTGTTTGGCACACCCTTGGCTGAAAGAATTTGGTGAGTCAGTTGTGTCATTGCATCAACTGGATTAGATACTGTAATAAAAATAGCGTTTGGTGAGTGCTTGTAAGCCTCTTCAATACAACCTTTGACGATTGCTGCGTTTTTTGTGAGCAAGTCATCACGACTCATGCCTGGTTTGCGCGCCAAGCCAGCTGTCATTAAAACTACATCAGAACCTGCGCTTAGTGAATAATCATCTCCGCCAACAATCATGCGGTCATGAAGCTCAACTGGTCTTGCTTCCATCAAATCAAGAGCCTTACCTGCGGCAACTCCGCCCATGATGTCTAGTAAGACGACATTTGCGATATTTTTCTCTGCAAGCCTTTGAGCTGCTGCAGCTCCGACATTACCTGCTCCTATAACTGTTACTTTTGCTTGTTGCATACCTATAGTATATACCCTGCTACAAGAGACTGAAAACAGCAGCGCGCAATACATGTTATTATATTCGGTATAAGGGTCACAATGGCGTGATTCTAGGGTAAATATACAAAGGACATAATAATGCAAAAACAAATAACTAAGTTAGACCTCAGTAAGGCAAGCCGCAACCTAAAAACAGCTCAGCTCTATGAACTAGCTATCAAAAACGGTGAAGCTCAGCTTAGCGATCGGGGAGCTTTGGTTATACATACCGGTAAAAAAACCGGTAGATCATCAGATGACAAATTTATTGTCAAAGATTCAGAGACTGAAAACAAAGTCAATTGGGGTAATATCAATAAAGCAATTTCGCCAGAAGCTTTTGCCAGAATTCGCGAGCAGGTAATCACTTACCTTGCTACTAAGGATTTATATACTCAAGATACAATTGCAGGAGCTGACCCTAAGAACTGTGTTTATGTTCAAGTCGTTACGGAGACTGCTTTTCATAGTTTGTTTATTCGCAATATGCTCTCTGCAGTTAACACTAACTCTGCGAGGCTTAGTTATGGTGAAGAAGTGATAGATGCTTATGAGCCAGAATACGTTGTCTACCATGCGCCGCATTTAGAGCTAGATCCAAGTAAAGAACCTGAACTTAATTCAGGCACTGCGATCATAGTCAACTACAGCAGCAAGGAAGTAATTATCACTGGGACTCTTTACGCTGGTGAAATTAAGAAATCCGTGTTTAGTTTATTGAATTATATCTACCCGCAACGTGGCATTATGCCAATGCATTGCTCGGCGAATGCTAGTGAGCAAGGGGAAGTAAGTATCTTCTTTGGACTCTCTGGTACAGGCAAGACGACTCTGTCTGCTGATCCAGAACGCAAATTGATTGGTGATGATGAGCATGGTTGGTCTGATGATGGAGTATTTAACTTTGAAGACGGTTGTTATGCCAAGTCCATTGGGCTTACACCTCGCTCAGAACCAGAGATCTATGCCGCTTCACGTCGTTTTGGTGCAACTATCGAGAATGTCGCTATGAACGAAAACCGTGAACTTGATTATTTTGATAAAAAGATCACCGAAAATGGCAGAGTCTCTTATCCGATCTACTTTATCCCAAATGCTCTCTTTGACAGGTTTGTACACAAACAACCAAGAAATATCATTATGCTTACTTGTGATGCTTTTGGTGTTTTGCCTGCGGTTTCAAAATTGAGCCCGGAAGAAGCTAGTGAACACTTTATGCTTGGTTACACCGCTAAGATCCCTGGTACTGAGATGGGAGTAGTAGAACCTAAGGCTGTTTTTAGTCCTTGTTTTGGTGCGCCGTTTATGCCGCTTGCTCCCAAAGTCTATGGCGACTTGCTTAAGGATCGCATCTCACATGCCAAAGTCAATTGTTGGCTAGTCAACACCGGCTGGGCAGGCGGGCAGTTTGGTGTTGGCAAACGTATGCCATTGAGCCTGACTAGAGCTATCATTCACAGGATCAATAATGGTTCACTTGCTAAGGAAGCTACAACTAAACATCCGATACTGGGTTTAGCAATTCCAGAAAGTGTTGATAGCCCAGAGAGTCAATGGAATGATCAAGCTGCTTACAAAGAGGCTGCTATTAAGCTAATGGACTCGTTTGAGGCACAAAAAAATAAGAACTAATTGTTTCAATCAAAGCATCACAACTAGTTTTGTCTAAAGCAGACACCAACTGCGGTTGGTTCTTGGCATAGCGTTCTGTTAGCTCGGCAATGTAAGCTAGTTTATCTTCTTCACTGAGATGATCAAGCCTATCGAGCTTGTTGAAAACAAAAATTCGTTGAGTGGTTTTGCCGTCTAATAGCTCATCAAGAATCTCTTCAACTACTTTGATCTTGAGGTGGATATTTTTGTCGGAGATGTCAATGAGGTGCAGGATTAAGTCAGCGTCTACTATTTCAGCAAGAGTGGTTTTGAATGCTTGAATTAAATCAGGAGGTAGGTCTTGAATGAAGCCGATAGTGTCAGCTAGCCCTACCTTGTACTTATAATCATTACCTAAATATAGCTCCCCGATCTTAGAATCCAATGTTGCAAACAATTCATCGGCGATATAGACTTCTTTTTTGTTAGTGAGAGTTTTAATTAAAGTACTTTTGCCAGCATTGGTATAACCAGCTAGAGCAACGGTTTTCATGTTGCGGTCACGGCGCTGCTCTCTTTGGCGTTGCTGGATACCAGCGTATTTTTTGATTTTTTCTTTGACAAGTTGCTCACGCTTGCGCAAGTGACGTTTCATCATCTCTAGGTTACTTTCACCTGCTCCCACAGTACCGATACCACCAGCCTGGCGAGAGAGCTGCAAGCCCATGCCAAAAATACGCGTACCCATATGCTTGATACTTGCTAGTTCAATCTGCAACTTGGCTTCAGCTGAATCGGCGTGCTTGTCAAAAATCTTGAGTATCAAGTCTACTCTATCCCAAACTTGAATCTTGCGTGGCGTCTCAAAGCGTCCTGCTTCTTTGAGTCTGGCAATCTCTAAATCGGTAATATACTCAGCTAGATTGTCTATTTGACGAGGTTTCATTATATTGTTGAGAATGACAATGTCAAAATCCCCATCCAGTTCTTCAAAAATTTCGTCAATCTTGCCGGTACCAATATAAGTCTTGTAGGCTGGCTTAGCTCGTTTCTGAAAAGCCTTGAGTGCAGTTGCTCCGCCATATGTCTTCACTAGGCTATCAAGTTCTTCAAGTCTGAGTTCAGCTTCTTTACTATCTGTGCGCGGGTCTATTACGTCTATGAGTACTGCTTTGTTGCTCACTTAAGCTTTCTCTTTGATGCTACGCATTCTCTCTGCTACCTGCACAATGCGATTAGCAACTTGCTCTAACTTACTCTCTGACAGTCCACAGGTAGGTATTCTTAAAAACTGATCAGAAATTAATGGCGCATAGAGTTGGCTAGCCAGTAGCTCTTTATAAAAGATTTGTGCAAAAGTACTGTTTTGGTATTTATTGTCATTGATCATTAAGCTAATAAAAAAACCACTGTCTGGTCTAATGAGCTTAAACTCCTCTGTCAATCTGCCTTGCATCGCTTCAATAAAAAAATCACGACGCTTGTTCATCAAATGAGAAGTTGTTTTTTGCCATTCATGAACATTAGCTAGTTTCTTTGGGTCTTGTAAAACTAATTGAGTGATTGCTTGACCAGGTCTTGAAGCGTTACTAAAAGTACCTCTGATACAGCCGCCAGCAGTGTCGCGCCATTGGCTGACAGTCTCTTGGTCGCTACTTAGCAAAGTTGCAACACCAACCCTCGCCCCGTACATTGCAAAGCTTTTGGACACAGTCCCAGCAATTACTAATTTGAAATTCGGGCTATCGATTTTTTTGAATAGATTTGGGATGAAACTCAATCTGCAATAATCCTTGCCTTCTGGTCCAAAATCAAGGTAAGCAGTGTCTAGAATGATGAGAATCTCTCTGTCATTGTATTTGGAAAGGATCTCGCCAATCTCATTCCAGGCAGCCACACCAAAATCCTTGCCAAGAGGATTGTCAAAAGGTGTATTCATTACCAAAATAATTTTGGCATCATCTTTGAACGCGATTAGGTTTTTGATAGTAGTTTCAAAAGCTACTAGATTGAAGTTACCTTCAGCATCAAGAATATCAAAGTTGATAAGTGGTTTGCGTTCGATTGCAAGAGTGATACTGTCATAACCAGCCCAGTGTGGGCTATGAGTAATGATTTGATCTTCTTTGTTGGTGCAAGCAAGCAAGGCTGTTGCAATGGCGTTTGTACCACCCGAAGTGACAAGCTCAGCTCTGGCGATTCCTGATTCCTTGAGAGCTTTGGCGATATCAGCGCCAAGAATTTCTTCACTCATTAATTCAGGAAGTCCAGCAAGACCAAAACTAGATGCGTAAGCCATATCGACTTTGTTATGTACTTCTCGTGCTGCTTCAATCACTGATTCTGGAATCAAAAGATCACCATTGTCAGCTGCCGCCGAACCCACAATGGCTGTGAGCTTATTTTTGTCACTATCTTGAGCAGCCATTTGAATAAGTCCCATAATGGGATCTTTGCTTACTCTGGCGTTAGTCTCATAAAAAGGCATAAGCAATATTGTACAATAGACTTGGTCAGTAATGCATAAGAGCTGCATTACGCTTATTTTAAAGTGTTCGATAAACTCAAAAATTTATATTACTTTTCTTGGCTAAGTGTCTTAGCTCAAAGCATTAGTTGTGCGATTTTTTTGAGACCTTATTTTCATTTGATTAAGAGCACTAGTATTGAGTTTGTTGGCAAGAAGCCAGATCCTAATGAGAACTATATAGTTGTTTCGAATCATCGAAGTTATACGGATCCGCCGCTTTTGGGTTTTGCTATTGATAGACCAACGGCTTTTGTTGCTAAACAAGAGTTATTTTCAAATCCTTTGCTCTACTTATATATGGTGCTGACAAGTACTATTGCTATTAATCGCGAAAATCCTGAATCCAAGACTTTTAAGGCTGCCAAAAAAGCTCTTAGTACTGTGACTGCCCTGGGTGCATGGTCACTTGGGATTTTTATTGAAGGTACTCGATCCCAAGATGAGCACAAACTAGCTCAACCAAACAAGGGACCGATTTTTATTGCCAAACTCACTAAAACCAAAATTATTCCAATGGGAATTAGTTACAGAGGTAAGAAGGATATTATTGTCAAAATTGGCGAGCCATATGAAATAGACTACAAGGGAGATTTGGATGATCAAGCTTGGGAATGCCTGGAGAAGATCTCAGAGCTTTGTGATTATGCTATGCCTGTTAGATCTTAGCTGTATTGCAACATCATCGCATCATATCTTCTTGAGACTAGATCCCAGTCTATGATTGCAGTGAAGCTATCTAGATAGCTATTTTTACCGTCATCACCAAAGTCAATTACGTAAGCATGTTCATAGACATCAAGTGCCAGAATTGGCATTACGAAGTTAGGAAAGTTGGCACTATGATCTTCGGTGCCGTAGTTAATTAATTTACCGTTGAGTAAATTGACTGCAGTGATAGACCAGCCCTTGACTTGAGTTGCGATATTGGTTAGGTTGCGATAGTAAGAGTCAAAGCTGCCATAGCTCTCGTTGATTGCTTTTGAGAGTGCCTTGGATGCTTTGCTTTTGCTACTGTTCATATTAGAAAAATAAATATCATGTAAAGCCATTCCGTTAAGTGAGAAGGCAAGATTTTTCATGCCCAATTCTGTGATCTCACCAGCGCGCATCTCGGCTTCTGATTGGTTTACTTTGTCTACATACTTAGCGTAAAGACCAAGGTGATTGTTGATCATTTCTGGGCTAAGACCGAGATTGGTATCTTGAGTCAAGCGACTAAAATCCTTTTTGGTATATTCTTTGCCGTCATAGACTGGAAACAAACTCGGATCGTTACCATGCACCAAGTCAATTGCTTTCGTTTTGTGATCGAGGCTGCCCATTGGACAACAAGCGCTTAAGCCAAGTGCGGCTCCGGTGACTCCTAGTCCTGCTAGAAATGCTCGTCTTGATATTTGCTTAGTTTTAGTTTCCATGGAAACTATTATAACTTAGGTTACTCTGTATGATTTTAAGCATTTAGGGAATACTGTGCAGGCGCAACAGTACTAGGTGCATTATTGTTTACTGGGGCTGCTAATTTTTGTGCAGTGGTAAGGGTCTGAAATCTCTGAATAGTACGAATTGAATCAGCAATTTCTGTTAAAACAGCTTGTGCAAGTTCACCATTTTGTCCAGAGGCTTGAACGGCAGCTGCTATATCATTTAAGTTAGCGGTGACATCTTCGGCTCTTGCTTCATTACAAAAATGAGATAATACTACTCCCTGTTGGATCCCTCTTAACGCTTCTGCAGGATTGGCTTCTAGCGCGGCTTTTAGCACGTTAAGTTTAAGTTGTCTTAATCTTGGATGACCAACTTTGCCAAAATTACGGATTAAAAAATTTGTTGCCTCTTTTGCTACTTCTCCAGGGCTATGTTGTGCGAGTTGTGATGCGATAGGAGCTAGTTTTGCAAATACAG
>JAQCFG010000053.1 GCA_027618255.1 Cyanobacteriota bacterium | reverse complement strand
TTCAAATCCTTTCGGGTCCACCATTATTTATAAATCGACCTCCTCTCCGAGGCTTATCACAAAACGATACTTAATCGTTTTGCTCAAGCGTTTCGGGGTTCACCGTTGAGTCATGGAGAAGAGGGTTGGTATCTCCCCTGAAGGTCTAGGTTCAAATCCTTTCGGGTCCACCATTTTCATACATACAAGATTACAAAAAGCGTTCGTCTCGTTCGCCAAAAACAAACAAGGTTCTGATTGTGCACGCACATGTCAGAACCTTGTTAATTGATTTATTAGTCTGTTATTCGTCTTCGTCTTCAGAATCATCGTCGTCTGAATCATCTAGATCTTCAACATCATCATCATCAAGGTCTATATCATCAGCACTTGAATCGTCTTCTGTAATTAACTGTGCGTCAGCATCAACTACTATATTACTAGTGTCAATATTGTCTACAGGCAGGTTTGCAGCCGATACTGGCTTTATACCTATGATTACTACTAATAAACACGCTAGGGCTATAAGGGTTTTGTACATATTATTTTTCTCCATTTTATGTCGTTCTGCAGCAGATATGCCCAAGCGATAAGTGGACTGTAACCATGTAAGGGTTAAAGATTCATCATTTGGACTCGCTTTTTGATGGATCTTTAGAGCTGTAAGTCAGTCAAGTAGCGGGGATGTGGTGATTAGCCATCATTTTAGTCGGTAGTATATACGTGATTGTGTAAAAACCATTGACAAAGTAATAGTCAACAAGCTAAAATATAAAGAAAATATTAACAGCTAGATCAATGGTGATTTACTGCGGAGGAATTAATTAAATGAGTAAACTTGGTGAGATTAGAAATGGCTTGAATAACGCTGCGCGTAGAGTAGGACTGGATGCTGTTAAAGAATTAGCTGGAGTTTTGTCTCCCTCAAGTGTGTATATTGCTAGCAAAGCGATTAAAGTCCTTACAACGCCAATCCACATTGGTAGAAAGGCAAGTGATAGTAGTGATTGGGATCAACCTGCTTTTGTTATAGGTAGTGATACAGCCAAGGTTGGCGATGACGGTGTTGCAGTGGCTTTAAAGGAAACGCAAGGTGGTAGAGACTCAATAGCAATTTCTTTAGCAGCTAAAGCTCAGACTGAATCTGGTGGCTCAGCGGTTTCGGTTACTGGAGCTGGTGCTCAGAGTGGTGAGAAAATTGGCGAGGTCTATGTGACTGATTTCTATACTAAAAAAGAAGCTGCGTCTTGTATCTGTGATTCTCGGCAACTGCTAGGCAATACTACTATAGCTTTGGCTGCATAGGAACACATGCATCTTGAGTTTTGCTCTACAGACCGCTTAAAATGTAGCAATCATGCGGAACGCATGTGCTGACCCTCTAGAGAATTTCGACTTTCAAAACAAGTCTAATGTTATATAATTGGCAGAGGATATTATGGTTAGTGCCCGAACAACACAAATTAGATCTCATCGATTTGATCAAACCAATTATACTCGAGCTTTGCCTGCAACAGCTTTGAGATATTCTTCTGAAAAAAAAGCAAATGATTCCAGGTTAGAGATTGAGCAGGCTGCATCGTTGGCGTTAGAGCCTTTGCCTCATGGCTTGATCAATGCTGATCTTGGTTTGAGCTTTTGGCCATTAATTTTGGCTTTGATCAGTACGTTTAGTTATAGGATGAAAGAGAATCGTGTTCTTGCAGCTAACGAGAGAATTAGAGAAACTGGAATGCATTCCCATGATGATAATAAGACCTAAAAGTCAAGCGGTTCCTCAATTGCTACTCGAGATCCAAATGAAGTGGGGCCGACTGAACTTAAGACTGGCTCATTAAAAGGTAGCAACCGCGCTGAATAGGCATGTTGTCTTTGCAGATAATTCCGACTTTCAAAACAAGTCTAATATACAGAAAAAATGACACTCCGCCTAAAATTTCGAGGTACTGCGGGCACCGGCTACGTGTCCGTTCATCGCGCAGCTCATCCCAGAAGCAAATTAATGTATAACAGCATCATTACTTTGAAATTGAACAAGCTTCGGGGTATTCGCCTTTGCTCAGAATAAACAAGCCATGCTTAGTCAATTTCGTGAAGATAAGAGGACGTACTGCTAAGATTTAGCAAGAAACAACTATGGTTATCCAAATTGCATTAAATCACAAAACTAAATACAGCTATGACAAAGCTATAAGCATGGGACCGCAAATTATTCGTTTGCACCCTGCAGCACATTCAAGAACCAATATAGTTAGCTACTCGCTTTCTGTTAAACCAAGTCCGCATTTTATTCATTGGCAACAAGATCCTCATGGTAATCATATTGCTAGAGTTATTTTTCCTGATCGAATTAAGTCGTTTTCTGTTGAAGTTGATTTGATTGCAGACATGACTGTAATTAATCCTTTTGATTTTTTTCTGGAGAAATCAGCGGAGACCTTTCCCTTCACTTATGATGAGGCTTTGAGACATGATTTGCAACCATTTCTTGGTGCCCAGAAACCTGGTGCAGCGTTAAATAAATTAATTAAGTCAATTGATCTCAAGCCAAACAAAACAATTGATTTTTTGATTGATTTAAATAAATTTGTTCACTCCAAAGTTAAATACTTGATTCGCATGGAAGCGGGAGTACAAACAAGTGAAGAAACTCTCAAGCTTGGTTCTGGTTCTTGCCGGGACTCTGCTTGGCTGATGGTAGAACTGCTGCGCAATCTTGGTCTGGCAGCTCGTTTCACGTCGGGTTACTCTATTATTCTCAAACCGGATCTTAAGTTCTCTGAGGATGATCCTGATATTGATGATGATTTTGTAGATTTGCATGCTTGGGCTGAAGTATTTTTGCCTGGTGCCGGTTGGGTAGGGCTTGATCCAAGTTCGGGACTCTTGGTTGGCGAGGGTGCTATTCCACTAGTCTCTAGTCCTGATCCAACAAGTGCAGCGCCGATTAGTGGTGAGCTAGAGAATTGCAAGGTAGAGTTTGCTCACTCGATGTCTATTGCAAGGGTCTATGAAAGTCCACGTAGTACCAAGCCCTATAGCGAAAAGGGATTTGCAGAAATCAACAAGATTGGTAAATTAGTTGATGCAAGACTTAAACAAGCCGGACTTGGACTTACTACTGGCGGCGAACCAACTTTTGTTTCGGCTACAGATATGGCTGGAGCTGAATGGAATATAAATGCTTTAGGTCCAACTAAAAAAATACTGGCACGTAAATTATTACAAGAACTCAAACAAGAATGGACCAGTGGTGCTTTGCTGCATCACGGACAGGGCAAATGGTATCCTGGAGAGCCTTTGCCAAGATGGGCACTAGGCTGTTATTGGCGTGAGGACGGTAAGCCAATTTGGCACAACGAGGCTTTGATTGCTGACGAAACTAAGGATTATGGACTCAAGCAAGAAGATGCGTACAAATTTATCAATGAATTAACTAAAGCCCTTGGCTTAGATTCTGCTTATATCAATCCAGCCTATGAAGATACTTTACATTACCTTAGTCAAGAACAAAAACTACCAGCCAATGTTGACGTCTTTGATTCTAAATTAACTTGTGAGCTAGAAAGAAAAAAACTCTACCAGGTTTTTACCGCAGGCTTGGAGACAGTTGCGGGATATGCCTTACCGATACAGTCCAAAAATCAAGCGTGGTTAACTTGCCCTTGGGAATTCAGAAGAGAGAAATTATATCTATTACCAGGTAATTCTCCAATGGGTTTGCGCTTACCTTTAAACTCACTACTTGATGGTAGTAAGGAACATGCTAGGTTGCCTCGTGATCCAATGGATGACAGTAATACAAGCAAGCTACCAAGTAAATCCAAAAGCAAAGTGAAACCTGGTTTGATTTCTGAAGAGCTGATTAGAACTACGCTTTGTGTTGAACTGCGCGAAGGCAGGCTTTATGTTTTTATGCCGCCACTGGATTTAATTGAGGACTATTTGACTCTTGTGCACAAGATTGAAGAGGTTGCAGAGAAATTAAAGCTGCCAATTCTTGTCGAGGGCTATGAACCGCCATATGACAATAAAGTCAGAGTCTTAAAAATCACACCAGACCCTGGAGTCATAGAAGTTAACATTCCGCCTAATGATAATTGGGACGACATGGTTACTATGACCAAATCGCTTTATGCTGCAGCCAAAAGAACTGGACTTTGCGCAGAAAAATTTATGCTCGATGGCAAACACACTGGTACTGGTGGTGGTAATCATATCGTGATGGGAGCTAGAACCCCGTCAGCAAGTCCATTTCTCAGAAGACCAGATTTACTGGCGAGCTTGATTGCTTACTGGAATAATCATCCTTCTTTGTCATATCTATTTTCTGGGCTTTTTGTTGGACCAACAAGTCAGGCGCCTCGTGTTGATGAGGGTAGGCAAGATAGCTTGTATGAACTTGAAATAGCATTGGAGCAAATTGCCAAGTCTAACACTGTATCGCCGTGGTTTGTTGATAGAAGCCTAAGAAATCTCTTGGTTGATTTGACGGGCAATACTCACCGCTCCGAGTTTTGCATTGATAAATTATTCTCCCCTGATTCAGCTACCGGCAGGCTTGGCTTGGTTGAACTAAGAGGTTTTGAAATGACGCCGAGTGCAGAAATGAACCTTGCCCAACAACTACTAATTCATTCCTTGGTTGCAATGTTTTGGGACAAGCCTTATAAGACAAAACTAACTCACTGGAAAACCACTCTCCATGATCGTTTCCTGCTGCCATACTTTGTCCGTCAAGATTTTGAAGATGTGCTGCGTGATTTAAACAATGATGGAATCGCACTTAATGCAGAACACTATCGTAGTCATTTTGAATTTCGTTTTCCGTTTTACGGTAAGCTCTCGTATAATGACATCAATATTGAACTAAGGTATGCAATTGAGCCTTGGCATGTATTGGGAGAAGAAGCTGCTGCCGGAGGTACTGCTCGCTATGTTGATTCATCGCTTGAGAGATTACAAGTTGAGGTTAATGGTCTAGTTGACCCTCGTTACATCATTTGTTGTAATCAGCGCAAGCTACCACTAGTTGCAAGCGGCAAAGAAGGGCACTATGTTGCTGGTATTAGATATCGAGCTTGGCAACCCTACTCTGGTTTGCACCCTTCAATCCCTGTTCAGACGCCGCTAATCTTTGATATTGTGGATACCGTGAATATGAGAGCTGTAGCTGGATGTAGCTATCATGTAAGTAACCCTAGTGGCAAGAATTCTACTGATTTTCCTATTAATGCCAGAGAAGCAGAAGCGAGAAGATCATCTAGATTTTTTAATACTGGACATAATCCAGGGATAATAGATAAAATACCAGAAGAAGAAATTAATCCTAGCTTCCCTTCAACTTTGGATTTAAGGCGTTCATGAAAATATTTAGCTGTGATAATTGTAGTCAATTAATTTATTTTGAAAATGTAATCTGTAACAATTGTGGTTATAACCTAGGTTATTGCTATGACACAGGCAAACTCTGTAGTTTCAAGATCGGAGAAGATGGTATTTGGACATCTATTGGACCAACCACTTTTGGTAGAAGATATAGACCTTGCAAGAATTACAGTCAACATGCTGCTTGCAACTGGATGATTCCCGTTGAATACCCAGTAGAGCGTTGTGTCTCCTGTAATCTCAATTGGGTGGTACCGGATATTTTAGTTGGGGACAATCGTGAATACTGGCAAAAACTGGAAAAAGCAAAACGGCGCTTGGTTTTTTCTGTTTTACATATGCGATTGCCGCTTCATAATAAAAAAGAAGACAAGCTCAACGGGCTTGCTTTTAAATTCATGGAAGGTCCAGGACTCAATGGACGAGAGCATAAGCCAGTGATGACTGGGCACAATAGGGGCATCATTACTCTTAATTTGGCTGAAGCAAATGATGCAATCAGAGTCCAAATACGTGATGAAATGAAAGAGCGTTATCGAACCTTGCTTGGGCACTTCAGGCATGAGGTTGGCCATTATTATTGGATGTTATTGGTTGATAATAGCCAATGGCTTGAACCTTGCCGTCAATTGTTTGGTGATGATAGGCAAGATTATGGAAAATCACTCAAAAAATATTACGAGAAAAAAGCAGAACATGAAAAAATAGACGATATTAATTTCATTAGTACCTATGCAAGCTCTCATCCTTGGGAGGATTGGGCTGAGACATGGGCTCATTATATGCATATCTATGATACTCTGGAAACCGCTAATTCATGGGGTTTGAGATTTAGCGTCAAATCCATACGTTATTCTGCGGCACAAAAACCAAACACGAATGTCGATGATCCTTTTGATAGGATGATTGACAACTGGGATTGGGCAAGCTGCGCCCTCAATAGCGTTAATCGAAGTATGGGATTTACTGACCCCTATCCATTTGTAATTTCTGAGCAAGTAAAAGAGAAACTACGATTTGTGCACAATGTTATTCATGAAAACTCAGTTTGGGGATTCAAGTCATGAACTATCAAACAATACTCGAAGAAATTCAGAATGAGATTCAACCACTAATTGGACAAGGCAAGGTTGCTAATTATATTCCAGCACTAGCGGCTATTCCAATCACTAAATTTGGAATGGCTCTTAAAACCATTGAGAATAAAGAATATAGTGTTGGTGATGCCAAAGAGCGTTTTTCTATTCAAAGCATTTCCAAGATCTTTAGTTTTGCACTTGCTATTAAAGAATTAGGTGACGAGCTCTGGATCCGTGTCGGCAAAGAACCGTCAGGGACAGCATTTAACTCATTAGTTCAGCTTGAATTTGAGAAGGGCATTCCACGCAATCCATTTATTAATGCTGGTGCTTTGGTGATGACCGATATACTGACTTCAAGCTATGATGATCCAAAACAAACTCTACTTGATATCGTTAGGGACTTGGCTGATAATCCAGATATTGATTTTGACGAAGTCGTTGCTCAGTCTGAAAACGAATGGGGCGATAGAAACAGAGCCCTTGCTTATTTCATTAAGGATTTTGGCAATATCAACAACTCAGTAAACGAAGTATTGGATTTATACTTTCATCAATGCTCACTAAGTATGTCTTCGCTTGATTTGGTTAGAGCATTTTCTTGCTTGGCTAATGCTGGCAAAACTGTTGGAACCAACAAAACTATTATTAGTGAAAGACAAACTAAGCGCATCAATTCTCTACTAATGACTTGCGGAACTTATGATGCAGTCGGAGATTTCGCTTATAGAGTGGGTTTGCCCGGCAAGAGCGGGGTTGGTGGTGGCATCATTGCAATAATGCCAGGGCATTTTGTGCTGAGTGTTTGGTCTCCAGGTCTTAATGAAACAGGTAATTCACTTGTTGGAACAAAGGCACTAGAGTTGTTTACGACAAAAACTAAGACTTCTATTTTTTAACCAAATCCTTAGTACTAAAATAAACTGCACTGATACTTTCACCTATTTCAATTAATCCCTTTTGTATCTCATCTAAATATTCATGCAGACCATAATTGATAATTGATTCACCATTGGCAGATTCTATTTTTGCAAGTAAAGCTTTGCTGATCTCATAAGGCTTAGCGGCATCAGGATTATTACCCGTCTCTTTGATAGTAAGCAAGGAATGTGTTGCCCTACTGATGCAACTAAAAATAGAGCGTGGGAACTCTCTATCCAATATCAAAAACTCAGCTACATTGATATGTCTAATCTGTTGCCACTTTTGGCGATACATCTCAAGAGCGCTCATCGAGGCTAGTAGAGCGTTCCATTGAATATTGTCGAATGGCGAACCTATTAAATCAGGTGAAGGCAAGAGTGTAAAATACTTGACATCAAGCAGACGCGAACCCATATCAGCTCTTTCAAGTAAATAACCAACTCTACCAAAGTGCCAGCCTATACCATGAGAGAGAGTGGTATCAGATATACCAGTAAACAATTGACATTGTCTTTTGACCCTACTATAAAAATTGTGATGATTAAGTATTTGATTTTGACTTTGTTGCAAGAAGAGATAGAGAGTATTAATCTCATGCCACATGTCAGAAGTGATAATTTCTCTTATTGATCTAGCGTTTTCTCTTGCCATGGTCAAGCAAGAAAATATAGAACTAGGGTTGCGTAAATCAAAAGTCAAGAAATCCAAGACCGTATCTCGATTAAAGTTTTGATGATGTTTTTGAAATTCTTCCTCGGCTCCTACAGCTCGAAGTAAAGGCTCCCACTGCTTCTCAGACTCTGGCATGTCTATATTGAGATTGAAATTCACCTCTATCAATCGCGCCATATTTTCCGCACGTTCTCTATAGCGTTGCATCCAAAAAATATTACTAGCTACTCTGCTTAACATCTATGCAGTCCTCACCCAGGTATCTTTACTGCCACCGCCTTGTGATGAATTAACAATCAAAGATCCTTTTTTTAAAGCCACTCTTGTCAATCCACCCGGCATCACATAAATATCTTTGCCGTATAAAATATATGGTCTTAGATCAACATGCCTGCCTTCGATTTGATTATTGATCAGGGTCGGCACTCGCGACAACGCTAAAACAGGCTGTGCTAGATAGTTACGTGGATTGGCTTTGATTTTATCGGTAAACTCACTACGCTGCTTGGCTGTTGAACTTGGTCCCATCAACATACCATAACCGCCAGCCTCATTAGCTGCTTTAACAACTAGGTTTTCTAAATTGTTTAAAACATATTCGCGTTCTTTATTATCACAACACAAATAAGTTGGTACGTTGTTTAGAATAGATTCCTCGCCAAGATAGTACTTGATCATGTCAGGGACAAACTTGTAGATTACTTTATCATCGGCAATCCCAGTGCCTGGTGCATTAACAAGACTTACATTGCCCTTGACATAAGCCTTCATTAAGCCAGGTACTCCTAATAAAGAATCCGCTCTAAAGACTAATGGATCAAGAAATAAATCATCTATTCTTCTATAAATTACATCTACTCTCGCTAAACCATCAGTGGTACGCATGTAGACAAAATCGTTTTCAACAACAAGATCTTTACCTTCGACTACTTGAATACCCATTTGATGGGCAAGAAATGAATGCTCGAAATATGCAGAGTTGTAAATCCCCGGAGTAAGTATCACAACAGTTGGATTTTCCACAGGGCTAACATGAGTCAAAGTTGCAAGTAATTGACTTGGATAATCATCAACATGACTTACTGACATGGATTCAAAGAGCTTAGGGAAAATCCGTTTCATTATCAAGCGATTCTCCAATACATAGGAAACGCCAGAAGGACATCTGAGATTGTCTTCTAAGACATAAATCTTACCGTCAGCTCCTCTGACTAAATCAGTTCCTGTAATATGAGCCCAAATGTTTTTTGGTGGATTTAATCCTTTGCATTGAGGAATAAATGAAGCACCGCTTTCAATAATTTCTCTTGGAATAACATTGTCTTTAATGATTTTTTGTTCGTTATAGATATCATGAATAAACAAATTAAGCGCATGTATACGTTGCTTGAGACCTCGCTCAGTACTTAACCATTCTTGCTGGTCTATAATTCGTGGCAACATATCAAAAGGAAATATCCTTTCAACACCAGATTCTTCTCCAGTAACTGTAAAAGTAATTCCCATATTGAAAAAAGCAAGCTCTGCAGCTTTTTGTTTCTCTTTGAGATCTTTTTTACTTAGAGCGTCGATGTTAAGTACTAAGTCTTTGGCATAATCACGTACAATACCTTCTGCCGTGAAATACTCATCATGGAATCCATTTGTATCGTAGTTTGCAAAAATTGCCATAACCAGCATATTGTAGCTTATAAGATAGGATCACTCTAAGGCTGCACTTTGATCTTTCGATTCATCCCTAAAACTAGTGAGCATAAACTACTACAAATTACTCGATCGTGTATACTCAAATAAGTCTAAACCCCATCAATTATGTCAATCAACCACGAAGCATTAGAAGCCCTTGTCAGCATTGTAAACCAAGGTAGTTTTAGAGCTGCCGCTGAAGACTTGCACAAAGCACAATCCTCAATTAGTTACGCCATTAAGAATCTAGAAAAAGAATTAGATATTGAGATTTTTGATCGCAAGAGTTATAGACCCAAGCTAACTGAAATTGGTAAATTGATTTATAACAAAGCCAAGTATATTTTAAAAATGCAAAACGAACTGGTTGATTTTACTGAGAGTCTCAAATCAGGAGTTGAATCAAGATTGGATCTTTGCATTTCTGTCATTAGCTCCAATGAAGTTTTTATCGATATTCTCAAAAAATTCAAAGCAAAATATCCTCAAACAGAACTTAGATTAGTTTTTAGTTCCTTTGATGGACCAATCAATTCTTTAGTCTCAGGAGAAGCAAATATAATCATCTCGGCAGAACCCTCTCATGGTACGGATCTTGACAAACTCAATTGGAGAACAGTTGAATACGTTCCTGTCTGCACATCAGAATATCCTGCAGCAAGTTCTAGTATTCAAGAAAGTTATTTCACCAGCCTGACACAAATTATTATTGGCGATAGATCACTTGATGCGCAGCGCACACCAAATGATTTAATCGAAACTACCAATACCTGGAGCGTTAATAGCTTTGAACTCAAAAAGAAATTTATACTTGAAGGGCTCGGTTGGGGTTATTTGCCGCAAGAATATATCTGCAAAGAAATAGACCAAGGTAAACTTGTTAAACTACCCTGCAAAAATACCAGCTACATTCCGCTCTATCAAATTCGTCAAAAATCAGTTTGTATTGGCCCAGCCGCCAGCTATCTTTGGGACTTATTTATTGATGCTTCGCCTAGAATCAACAATTATTAGAGCTTGATCGACTTATTCGATCATTTATCACTGTTATTTAGGCTGTCATGATCGACATTCTTTGGTATTCTTCTTTTTGTGCAGAAACAAACAGAAAGGAGAAAACAATGCAATTAACCACATTATCACCACAAATAGCAGATCACAATAGCTTCTTGCACCAAGACGCTAGTGGCGGACCATCAGAACTCAACTCGCGACATCAGCTCAGGCTAATGGAATCGGCAGGCAAAGCAGAAGGGGATATTCGTGATGCCAAGTTTGATCTCAAAGCAATCTTCTCAGGAGATACTACTTCTGATTTTGGTAAAACCGATGCCGGCAAAGCTCTACTCACTAGTCAAAGTGAAGACTCTGATTTATTAATTACAAGCTTGCAAGGCAAGGCAAACAACAAGTCAGGGAAATTAATCAGCACAATCCTAAGCGAGCTTTTTGGCGATCAGCGCAACGCTCTAATCAATCCTAATCTCACCACAAATCAAGTGCGAGAGCAATTTAATAACGACACTCGTTTAGTTTCAGCTTTTCATGAGCTACCAGGATATATTTTTCTAATCAAAGATTTTGAAGCTGATGAAATCACTTGGAAGGATTTCAAACAAATCATGCTCGTCAACCTCGGTCACAATGGACCAAACGAAGGGTTCTGGAAGATGTTCTATGGCATGATCAACAGTAACCTAGAAGAGAAGGGCACAAGCATTCACCTTGGAACCCCGTTTACTGACAGTGAAGGACTCCTAACCTACCCGCAACCACAAAGTCCAGAGGGATTTGCACATGCAGCTGTCGACCGTATGGATCAAGCGATAGATGGTCTACCCAAATTAGCCAAAGAAGTTTCTGGCTTCCAAGATCTTGCCGATGTACATGGTAATTTACTGACAACCTGCCAAACTTGGACGCTTGAGCAAATGCGTTCACTCAAGACTTACTTACCCAAGCTTATGGACAATTTCAAGGGTGATGAAATAGAGAAACAACAAAAAACTAATTTCCTGAACAAACTTGTAGACAGAGTCTCTGATCAAATAATGAAGTTTAAAGATTTTATTGGTTCACGACTCACTTGGACAAATAATGACGACAAGCAAGAACTTGAATTTAGACACGATGATGGCATGATAGAAAAACTAGCTAAAGATCAAGAAGGTAACTACTCTCACATCATGGCTCTTCATCAACCTAACGATCGTCAGGACTTTATGAATAGATCAGCCACTAAATTCCTCGGGCGGATTGTCCAGGGTTTTAATGAAGGCGAAAGATACAAGCAAGCTATCTAGCTGCTTACCACCAATCAGCAACACCTTTGGTGTATTGATTTGTATAGTGTTTCAATACCGAATAAGGGTAACCAACACCACTGCGTCTAAATTCATCTAACTCATCTTGAGTTAAAGTACCGCTAGAATCTGGATCAAGATCTTCTATGCCAGCAAGCAGTCTCTTGTAATCACGAATATGATAGCCTTGACCAATTGCATTCCAAAACTCTAGATTGTAAATCTTTTGCTCGCGTGATAGTAAAACACCATGAAGCATGGTCTTTGTATTTGCTGTCAAGATCTCAGTGAGCATCAAGGTTAGTACTTGCTTGAGCTTGGCTGCATTGTCATTCAAACTTAACAGCGCTTCAAAGTCGGCATTGCTAAGAGCAATAATCTCAGGAGTCTTTTTGGAATTCCTTAAGTACAATGCTTCAATCACTTCTGAGTCATCTAGTATATGATTTTGATTTAAATCTATTAATGGGTTAATAGCTTGCTCTGATTTAGCGTGAACCACTTCAACTGGCGCCTGCACTAAATCTGGCTTAGGACTATCAAGATCAGCGGCATTAACAGACAACAACAAATTGCCACAAACAAAGTTGATAGTCAAAAATAAAACGATATAGCTTTTTAGGATTTGCATTCTTGCTCCTCAATGGATCTTTCAACTACATTCACAAATTAAGTTATGAATATAATAAGACTGTCCCCTATTGGAACTAGACTAGTAGCCAATCGCATCATACAGCTAGTTGAAATGATGCTGTACTATGCAAAAGTCGCTGGTTCTCTCTTGGAGACAGAGTCACATTAGCTAAAGAGCCCGAACCACCATAGCGCATAGATGGTGCAGTCCTGCCTTCATCGGCACCAAAGCCAGCATAACTTAGTTGAATCTGATAATTTGGATTTGCAATCAGGTCGGCTTTGGTTTTATTCAAAATTGCTATCAATGAAGCCTTGGCAGGATGTTCAGTAAGTCTTTGTGATTCTATCAACTCTCCATTAAGCATTAAATTAATTTGACACTGACTAAAATCAATTGGTAGATTCCCGTAAGAAGACTGACTTAATTCAATAGTGATATTTTGCCCATACGATAAAGTATTGGCATCACTAGTAATTGGTCCATAGCCACCAAACCTAAAAGCTAAACCAAATTGTTGTTTTGTATGCCATTGAGATTTGCCCGTTTTGACAAAGCAATTGTCATTAGTATTGAGCTTCATTGATTTCAAAAACTCATTGACATCAGCAAGTCCATAATATCTCCTTGGTTGCTGAGGATTATTGAAATTCACCTGATCAAGCATAGATCTACGATAACACACTATTGCGAATCTTTCTCATTAAGCTGGTAGTACTTGTAGCTTTACAGAGCTTGGCAGGATGTTTATTTAGCCCTGAACCAAATTCAAAAAACGCAATGCACAAGAAAAGTGCGGCTCATCAGTTTTGTTTTTTTGTGCAATCTTGGTATCGGTTTGCAAAAGTGAATAGAAGATTTGCATAAAATCAGCGTTATTTAGATCTGCAGAATTATTAAAGATACTATTCCAATCCTTTGCATTAAAATTATGAGGAGCAAAACTTGAAATATCTATTGCGCGAAATAAAGCAGCTTGAGAATCTTCTTGCGCAAACTGGGCAAAATCAGTATTGGGAATTTGTTTTACTTTATCTAGAAGAAGTGTAAATAAATCTCTTAACTTAGGATCTTCAGCAACTTTGCCCTTGATAGCTACATTAGGATTAGGATTGATCACATTAGCTAAAGCATTAAAGTGATCAACACTAGCAGTTCCTTGAGCAAGCTTCTCAAGTAAAGTAGCAACATTTTCACTAGGAGGTAAGTCTTTGATCCAATAAGACTGCTGCTCATTATCAGCACGTTGAGTTTTTTGAAATTCATCTCCTACATCATTAATTTGCACTGGATTAGCTTGATGCAAAGCAGCAACTGCCTTGGTGACACCAGCTGCAAGATGATCGATTGCAGTCTCAGTCACAGCTGCAACTTGGTCTTGAGTGATTCTTGGAATTCCAGCAAGTTTTTTAAATGCATCGATTACATTGGTTTCAAACCAATGTCTAATATCAATAGTTGGTTTTGTCTCATGAAATAAACCATTAGTGATAGTAGTAGTCGATTCAGAGATATCAGCAAATCTACTGGCCAAAGATTTAGCATAGTTTTGACCAGAATCAGTTGATGTTTTTAATTCCTTAAACTCTCTTTTTATATCATTGTTAAAACTTGTTATTGTTGTCATAGAGCAACCATCTTATCTTATTCAATGAAAGCATGTCAAAATATTTTCACGTAGCAATAAGTGTATACAGATCATCAACGGAATCAAGTCTATTAATTTCTATTGACTTTATTTAGATATCTTGCGAAACGAGTAACTATTCACCTAGGGCAGCTGCTCTCAGATTTTCAGCTTGAAGCTTATGACAAAACGAATTTCCCG
>JAQCFG010000052.1 GCA_027618255.1 Cyanobacteriota bacterium | reverse complement strand
TTGCTGCTAACTTTTCTGTCGCACTCATATTGCCTTGTCCACCCGAGAAGAAAGAGAAGAAGCTCTCAACATCATTAAGCATTTCGGCACCTGCTTCTTTAGCTTCTTTAGCAGCTAAAGAAGCTAAAGCAAGTTCTTCAGGATTAGTTCCAGCTTGTGGGTTTCTTATATTTTGACTTGTCGCAAGAGGGTTTAATGCATATTTTACCAGTAAGTCAATTGCTGCATCTGAAGTAGCAAGTCCAGATGCACTTCTATCTTTTGCCGCTGTTTTAATTTCATTAATAACTAGACCTGCTAATCCGTGAGCATTTCTACGTTTTACTTCAGTCATAGATCCTAGGACCGCTGGAGTGAGGATTGACTCGATTGAACTTAAGTTATTAACAATTGCTTGTGGTAAGTGTTCATGTAATTTTTCTTGAATTAAACGCAATATGACTGATTGAGGATCAGTAGGTATCGTTGAAGTAGCTTGTACTTGATCTTGAGCCGCATGAAAAGCAGTCTCTAATAGGTGTCTGCCATCTAAACCTTGAGGAATAGTTGCTGGGCCATTCGGTGAACCAGCTCTTAAAAGATCACTTGCAGATTGTTGCGTTACAAGGTCAGTAGGCAACTCTTGTCTTGCTGCTGATTCGCCGGTAAAAATTCTATTGTGAACTTGTGGTGTTGGTGAAGTTAGTGTCATTTTCTTTTTCCTTTATTTAATATCGCTTGTAAACCTATAAGATAATCCTAGCAGGCTTGAACCTGTAATGTCAAGTGCTTAGGCGACTGTTGCCGCTGCTGGTGCTTGTGGAATTACTGGAGCCTGAGCTGCTGCTGCTGCTTGCGCTGCTACTGGAGCTACAGTAGTAGGAGCTTCTTGCTCCCCGCCCATTATCGAGGCAAGTAACGCGCTCATTTGCGCCATTTCATCAGGAGTGATTTCAGCACTTGGACTAGCAGTTGTTGTCTGTGCTTCAAGGGGGTTTGCTACTGGGGCTTGTTGTACGGGAGTTCCTTGTGGAGAAACTGCTTGTACTGGAGCAGTCGCTTGCGCTGCAGGCTGTTCTTGAGCGATTGCTGCAAGAAATTGTTCTTTAAGCTTGTCTATTGTTTCTTGTGCTTGCTTAGCTACTTCTTCGGCTTGCTTAGCAATTTGTTCTGAAAGTTTGGGTGCTTGTTGCGGTGTTTGTGCTATGACAGGAGCGCTTGGATCTTGCACTTGTACGGGTACGGGTACGGGTACGGGTACGGGTACGGGCTGGCTGATTGCAGTTGCTATCTCTCTTGCCGCTGCTTGTTGTTCTGCCACTTGTGCTGGGTCTGCTTGTCCTGGTAAACCTGTTGCAGTCATTGCAGCCGGTTGACTTGGATCATGACTTGGATCATGACTTGCTGTCATGATAATTTCGGGTGCTGGAATAGCGCCTGTTGCAGTTGTTGTTGCTGGTTTGTTACCAGTTACTGCGCCTATGAAATCTTGTAATAATTTTACCATCTGTCTAAATAAACCTCGTATTTAATACAATAGCACTTTACACATTAAAAAGTCAAGATCTTTTACTAAAAAATATTAGACCTGTTTCGAAACACAGTTTCGATGTACAGGTCGCTCAAACAAAGGTAGCAACCGCGCGGAATGCGCGTTTGCCTTTGGAGATAATTCCGACTTTCAAAACAAGTCTTTACCATTATGAACTTAACCAAGCAACTATAGTCCCAACTAGGTGTTTACCCTCATTATTAGCTCGATCAGCTGAGGCAGCAAGCATCTGCGCCGGTCTTAAATCATAGCTATGGCGTTCGTTTTCTGGACTCGATTGGTAACGATATTGAGCGAGGTAGTATTTGCAACTCTTGATTGAAAAATCATTGTCATTTGATAAACCAAATCCGCGGCACAATAGTGGGCGCGCTTCATAAATAGAACACTTGTGGTCTTTTAAAAATGGACAAGAAAACTTGAAGCTATGTTTATTTTCAGAACCGCGATGGGCAAATGCGGGATCTTCTTTATTTACAATCTTGAGTTCGCTGCCATGAAGTTCTTTGTGATCTTCTTGAATTTTGCGGGCAGCAGCTTTAGCTGCTTCAACAGGATAATTATTTTTGTGCATCCAATCTTCTAGATATTTATATTCAGTAGAAGTCATTGAAGGAAATGTATTCGAGCAACAATCACTACATTTGTAATAATCACAGGTCATTTGCTCTAAGCCAGCTTTGGTTTCAACATCACGTTGTAATTGATCGGCTTCGTCAAGTACTTTGTCCCAGTTCTCTAATACTTGATTTGCTGGATAGAAGTTTTGATTGCCATAGGACTTAATGCTGGATGATTGATCAGGGTCTGGCTTATAAAGCATGAAATAATCAAGACTGGCTTTTTCGGCTTTGTCTTTGTCGCCGATTCTTCTATAATAAAATGCTTGCAAATATTTTTGTTCTAGTTCTAATTCTGTTTTGATCTCAGGGTTGTTGATTACATCTAGATTTGTTTCAATAAATTCTTTGACTTTGTTAAATTGTTCTTGGAGATTATTTTCCAAAATATATTGAGCATAAATAAACTTGATCTCAGGGATAGCTTCAGAGAGTGACCAAAAATCAATTGTTTGCCATGCTGCAATATCTTTGAAATTGTTTAAATTGTTTGAGATAGATTTGTAGTAGTCGAGCAATTGTTTAGAAACACGTTTGCCAATTTTGCGCTTCATGGTTAATTCAGGTGAGACAAACGGAAATAAATCGCGAGAAGAAATAGTTTCTTGCAGGCATAGACTGTTGAGTATTTTTAATGACTTAATTTCAATAGTGGATATTAGGCTCGGGTCTTCTTTAAAAAATTGGGCTAGTTCTTCAAATCTGCCAAAAACAAATAACGCTAGAAATTGATACGGTTGATTAGGCTTGTGTGTCTTGACTTGATGATCTTGGAGCTTGCGTTTGAATTCATCACGATTGAAGGAATTAAGACCTGACTCGCCTGGATTAATATAGTCCAGTGACTTCATACAACTATCATATACAATCTTAAACATTGGGCCTTGGCCCAGAGACAAAAATAAGATAGAATTAATATCGCATGGCGACTTTTGCGAATTGTACAGTTTGTGGAATCAAACTTACAGCTAAAAATAAAATTTCTTATAGACCCAATTCCTGTAGAGATTGCGAACTTGAACGTAAGCGTCTTTATTCATTAAAACGTAAGGCTGATAACGCCAAAAGACCCAAAGCTATTACTGCTACGAATAAGACCAAGGCGACTAAGACTAAGATCAAAGCGACTAAGAAAACAGTTAGCAAAAAGACCCCAGCTAGCAAAGCCAAAAAGAATATCGTTAAGAAGGCAACCAAAGTAACAAAGCCAGTAGTAAAGAAAAAGCCGGTAGCCAAGAAAGATAAAAACAAAGAACAGCTCCAGCGTGAGCGTGCCAAGGAGAAAGAACGTATACGCAAAGAGAAAGAGCGTATAAAACTCCAGAAACAAAAAGAGCGTGAAAAGCTTCAGAAAGATAAAGAACGTGAGAAATTACGCATCCAACGTGAGCGTGAGAGGTTAAGTAAAGACAAAGAACGTGAACGTGAGAGAGCAAGACGTGAGCGTGAAAAAGAAGCAATAATCAAGCAGCGTGAAAAAGAGAAGTTGCTCAGACTTAAAGATCGTGAACTATTAAAAAAACAACGTGAGCAAGATCGTCTTCAAAGGATAATTGATCGCGAACAGGACAAAATTCGTAAAAAAGAAGAACGAGAATCAGAAAAAGATCAAAAAAAACAAGAAAAAGAAGATACTAAACGTAAGGCGGAAGCTGACAAGAGAGAAAAAGCTCGTCGTAAAAAATTACTTGAAATGAACATCATTACTGATGTGCCTGATTATGCATTGAATGCTGCTAGTAGCAAGGTCAAAAAAAGGAGACTTAGTTCCACTACTAAAAGGAATGATGTTTCGCAAATTATGCAAAATGCTGCAGCTTTAGCAGTACAGAATTATGATAAGTCTATTGCAACACATTTCAATATGGAGAATCAAGTTATTAACGGTCAGGTTTTGAGAGCCCCGTCTGATACTCCTTGGGAAGGATCCAATTTTAAAATAGTGGGTGGGACTTTTGTTAACCACACTGATTCTGATATGCACGAGAGTCGTGGTCCTACTGAAGACGAAGTAAAAGCAATCATAGAGAAGATTAGACTAGAACACAAAACTCGCAAGGACTAGCCACCCGTACCTAGTATTTTAATTTCAACAGATAATCCCAGAACGGAAATCCTAAAGAGGGATTTTGTAGTTCTTTCGTGTTGGATTATCTGTTGAAAAGTAAAATACTAGGTACGGGTGGCTGGGATCGGGTGGCTGGGATAAAGGGAACTCAATTCTGGGCATAGCGTCACTAGTGTCGTAAGGCCTTTTTATGCGTAAATCAAGTCTCCTTCTATTTATAATATTTTTCTTAGTGGCGAACCCTGCGTTAACAGCTAGTTTTGAACTTGAGGCCAAAGATGACAAGCAGTTGATTACTATGTCTTCGCTTCCTTTTATCAGTCAAGACTTTGACGAAGAAGAAGAGTTTTGGGATGAGGAATGGGATGACGAAGAATGGGATGAGGATTGGGAAGACGAGGAGGAAGAGCTTCCTGAAATTAAACCTGTTGCAAAAAAAGAGAGGAAGCTAGAACCAGCAGTTAAAGCTCCTGCAGCAGCTGCAAACGCAGTTACAGAAGAAGCTGTAGTTGAAGAGAAGCCATTTGTTAAATCACAAGAGGAGCTAGACTTAGAAGTCAAAATCCAAGCAGAGATAGCAAGCCAAAAAGCCAAACAGGATAATAATCTTATTAAACTTGCAGATACTTTTAAAAGAACTCCTGATGAGTTTAGAAGGTTATATTCCAAGTATGGTGAACTTTTGAACGGACTTAATCCGGATAATCCAAAAGACCTTAAAGAGATCGAAAAATTAATTGAGATTGTTGGTGTGCCTAAGCGTGAAACCAAAATAAGACAAGAAGCAACGTTGAGAAATGCAAAGACAGATGATCCGATTGTGAATTTTTCTGCTCGTAATATTGCAACGAGAGATGCCTTTGCTACTCTTGCAAGAGTATCAGGCAAGAGTATCACTGTCAGTGGCAGCGTTCAAGCCCGAGATACGATATCCGTCATTGAAATTACTGATCAACCTTTTAGTAGAGCATTTCTTAGTCTTATAGATGCAGCTGATGTTGATTTTCGTAAGAGTGAAGACAACTACACTATCTTGAAAAAACGTGGTGCAACAGCGACTAGCTTAATTTCTGGTTTTGATACTTCTGATATCGATTTTACATTGCCGCTTGAAGATAGGTATGCTGATTTGACATATGATAATGAAGACCTTTCTGGAATCATTAAAGACCTTGCTAATAAGTATGGAGTTGACGTTGTGATGACAGCCAATCCTACTGAGAGAATCACACTTAAAGTTCATGGAATCAATATTGAAAGTGCTTTTGAACTTCTATTTGCAGGAAGCCAGTTTAGTTACACACGCAAGGATGATACCTTTGTGGTTTATAGCTCAACCAATAAAAACTTTTCACTTGATAAGAAGACTGTACTCTTCCCACTTAAATATTTAGAGGCTCAAGAAGCTAGTAAATTGCTTCCTGCAGAACTCAAGAATTTGGTGCAAGTAAGTGACAACCAAAATGCCTTTATTGCAGAAGGTTCTAAGTCTGAACTTACACAGTTGTATGATTTTATTAGAACAATTGATAAGCCAATCCCTCAAGTAGAGCTGGTTGTCAAACTTGTTGAAGTGTCACAAGGTTTTAGTCGCGCCCATAATCTTTATCAAGCACCATTTGTAATTGGACGTTCATCTGGTAGTGGTATCAATCTTGACCTCGGAAAAGAAGAGCTTGGGATTTTTAATACGGCTCCAACATATGGACAAAATAGTAATAACTCTCAAATTAAAGTTAATCAGAGATTACTCGTTACTAGTGGCAAGAGTGCCAAGATTAATTTTGATGAAGATGTTAACGTAGTTTTAAATTCGGGTGAGGCAAATACTCAGGGAGCGGGGATTGTACAGAACCAAAGAATCCAAAGGATTACAGCTGGTAACTCGATGGATATCACTCCTATAGTAGGTGGTGGCGGAATCGTGACGGTGAAGGTGCAGATAGAGGTTTCGGCTAACGATACTATTAATCCCGTTACTGGTGTTCCAGCCAAAACAGTTAGAAGAAGTATTTCTTCCGAGATTCAGATTGCTGACCATGAAACTATCGCAATAGGTGGTTTGTTTGATGATAGAAAAGGAAAAGCTAGAACTAATGAGTTACCATTTCTCAGTAGAATACCAATAATTGGTGATCTTTTTGGTAACAATTCAAAAGACAAAAATCTTCGTGAATTGTTGATTTTGATTACTCCTAATATTAAAACTGGGGATGATGTAGCAGAAGTCTATTTGCAAGCGTTTGAAGGATTATAAAGTGAGAAAATTTGTACCGTTACTAGTTGTTGTTTTATTTGTTTGTTCTTTGCAACCAGCAAAGAGTTTTTTGGATTTTGAGGATTTTTTAATACCGTTTAAAAAACATCATCGACAAACTGTCCATGTGATCAATCACGTTGACGCTCCAGTACTCATTGTAGAAGCTAGAGTTGATGATCGTGGCTCAAATCATTTTAAGACTTTCACTGGTATCCTAGATACCTATCATCTTAAAGTTCAGAATGTCTCTGGTAAAAAAATTCTTGCTTATAGGATCGCTTGGACTTTGAAGCACCCATTTCAAGATTGGGTTTATAGAACAATAGAAGCCAATAGTATTGATTTATTTATGCCTGGTGCCCTTCAGAAAGTCAGTTTCAAGCGAGACAAACATTATAGACAAGATGCTTATTACTATGCTGAGATTTCCAAGGTTGAATTTGATGATGAGACTATTTGGAAAGCTCCTGAACACGATGAAACCATGACGGCAGAGGATATTATTCAACAAGAAATTGATGCAATAGAAGAAAAATCAATTGACGATTTGAGCATCGATGAGTTGAAAGAACTTGTGCCACAGGTCAATGGTGCTGTATTTGAGTCTCAACCAATTACGGAACCAGGACATGACCAGCCTAGTGTTGAAGAAGTTGCCCCAGAAGATATTACGGTTGAATAGACATCCTCAATGCGCAACACTAGTTCAGCTAACGTGTTAAAATAACTCTATGGCTGAAGAAGAAGTCATAGATGCAGAATCTAGTACTTTAAATAAAAATACAAATCCACTTGACCACTTGCGTCATCTAATCAAGGTTGGTTGGCACCCAAATACGCCTTTGATAGTCAAATTTGTCGACAAGTATGGTTTGGATGATGAGCTTAGAGAAATGATAAAGGACTCTAAGAATAAGTGAAACCCTTATTAGCCATGTCTTCATACCAAATCAATCAAGAATTGCTTTCTTATTTCGTTGATTATTTGGCAGAGACCAAATCTCAGGCCACTATCATTAACATCAGGCGTGATATTAATTTATTTCTTGATTATTTAAAAGAACAGGATGATGCTGATATTCACTCTAAGTATGTCAATCGCTACATCAACGTACTTGAAGAAAAATATATGGAGTCAAGTTTTGTTGCCAAGCTTAGTAGCTTAAGACAATTTACTAATTGGTTGAACCTTGAGAATAATCCGTTTTGGAAATTGCGAGTCTCGTTTAATCACGAAGACTATGATTATTACCAAGAACAAGATCTATTTCAGGATTTCTCTAATGATTTTGTTTATGATGAATTGATCATTGCTTTGATTTATGAGCTCTATCTTGCTCAAGATGAACTGATTGAGTTGAATCTTGAGCATTATAATCAAGCAAGCAATACTCTGCGTATCCGTGGCAGTGACTTGGTTCTAAGTGATAGCCTTGCCGGCAACATGCGTTTGTATTTTAAAGAGCATCGTATAATTCTAGCAAGAGCCAAGGATTCAATGACTTTGACCGATCCTTTATTTGTGAAATCATTGTTGCGTGCAGATGATAGTCGCATGACAGGGACTGATTTGCAGCAATTACTTGCTAATCGTGATTTACGTTTGGTCTATCTTAAACGCAGTAGAATTATTCACTTATTAGACAAGGCTATGAGTATTGAAGAGATTGAAAAGCTATTGGCTACTAAACTCAGTGCTTTTTATAGACCCTTTGTGAAGGATAAGGATTATCGTTTGGCAAGGGCTTATCAAGAGTTTCATCCGCGCTCTCGTCAATCTAGCTAGATATCTCAATTGCACGCTCAAGGGTCTTGATCTTGGCTTCAAGTTGCTTGACTCTATCTTGCAAGACTTCGTTCTCAAGTTTGGTTTCATTATCTGCACCACTAAGTATTGATTTGGCTTTGGGTTTCTTGAAGCTAGCAATCACTAAACCAAAGACTAGGCCTATGATTGCAGGGAGACTGAAGTTGAGAATTTCTGTGAAGTTTTCCATTGCTTATGATTTTAACATGTCTTTAATCTTGTCTCTTTGGACTCAAAAGCTCAATCTTGTAGCCATCTGGATCTTCAACGAATGCAAGAACAGTAGTGCTATGTTTCATTGGTCCAGCCTCGCGAACTACTTTGCCACCTTGAGCTTTGATCTTGTCACAAGCCTTATAGACATCTTCAACTTCTATTGCAATATGCCCAAAGCCATTACCAAGATCATAAGAATCAGTTTCCCAGTTGTGAGTTAACTCGATTGCTGTGTTTGAGCTCTCATCACCGTAACCAAGAAAGGCAAGAGTGAATTTACCCTCTGGGTAGTCCTTGCGTCTGAGCAATTTCATAGCAAGAATTTCTGTGTAGAACTTGATTGATTTTTCAAGGTCTGTTACTCGAAGCATGGTGTGCAGTAGGCGCATTACTTTAGTTTATCCTAATCAAGAAATTGCTAATCAACATGATCTAGTTTGGACTTTTCCTGGGTTTTTTGAAGTTGAGAAATATTAGCAATTCCAAATAATCAACACTGGTTATTTGGAATCTGCCAGCTACTTTATCTCTTTGTTTAACCTGGGTACAAAGTCTATATGCCTAGTAAATTTTTTGCCTTATTCATAGCGATCTTGTTCACTAGTTCAGCTGTTATTGCGGCGGCTATAAAGATCAAACCAGAGTTTGTATTTGAAGGTGAAACGATCAAGGTTTTGGCTAATAAATATACTTCAACAGCTAATCCGTTAGTGGTTACTTTAGTTGATGGCGAAGGTGATCAGTTTGGTGATGAACTAGAAGCAACTAAAACAAATGTCAATGGTTTTGTTGTCACTGCGCCTAGTGTGAGTTCAACCAAAACCTTAGTTTTGCGAGTAGTTGGTGGTAATACTAGCTCAGATGAGCCTGATGATTTTCCAGTGGTGATTTTTGATAAACCAGATTTAACCAGTCCAAATCCAAGTGCACCTGATAATGATTTAAGCGCGCAAAATGTTAATGCCGAAGCAATAGTACTCTCGACTAGATCAATTACAGCGAGTGAAGCTGGTGAGCTACGTTGGAACGGTCATGATTTTATCGACAAAGATGGAGTGCTTTTGGCTGATAGACTGACTCTCAATGGTGTTGCTCTTTCTGTTGTCAATGGTACGGACTTAACTTGGAATAGCCATACTGTGGCAACTTCCGCTGGTGCTATATTAGCAAGCTCACTTACTGGAACTAATGGTGCAACTTTGACGCTCACTAAAACCGGTGCTGTAAGTCTTGAAACCAATGGAGCTACTACTGTGACTTTGCCAAGTGCTGGTCTATTGCAAGGTGTACTTCGTTGTGAGTACAATTTTGCAGTTGATGGTGGCGTTACTGGCAATATTGCATTGCGTAATGCAACTCTTCCTGTTGGCGCAATCGTTACAAGTGCGTTTTATGAAGTGCTTACTACTTTCACTTCAGCTACTGATGCAACAAGTATTGGTATCACGATCCCGAGTGATGACGTTAATGGGATTAAGAGTCCTGTGACAATAAGTAATGTCGCGAATGCTTGGGACTCAGGAATGCATGGTACTGATCTGGGTAATACCTCATCAGCTGTCTCTGAACGAACTACTCAAGCTCGGACTATTGCATTATCGGTTTCAGGTGAAGCGATTACCGCAGGTAAATTGGTACTTTATGCTGAGTATGTGATGGCGCCGTAGTTTGGTCTTTTCTTGTGTTAAAATAATGCGATACCTATGACTTCTTTTCTATATCCGGATACTATTATTAAGCCAATAATTGGCCTGACTGTCACAGAAAATGGGCTGATGGATTATTTGTCTGGAGAAATTAGGGAACATGCTGAAAGTGGAAAGTCGTTTCAACTTACACAAGATATTGTTTTTCCGCCTCTTGCAGATTGTATTGTAAAGGATGTAGTTTATAAGCCTGAAGGTTTAATAGAAATTCACGCTAGAGTTGGTGATGAAAAAATTGAAGAAAAAGCCACTAGTTGTGCCTATGCTTTACCACAACATCGTGAGGCAGCGTTTCAGAGCCTATGGTTAGTCAAGAAAGATGACGGGCTGGTAAGAAGGTTTTTTCGTGAACCAGAACAAGTATTTAGATTTTTGATGTCTAAGGTATTCAATCGTTTTAGTCCTTCAATAGAAAGGTTTATTGATGCCGGACTAGCGACTAATTAAACTACTAAGTAGTCTTATTGCCGTCTCTCATTGAAGATCATGGGGTCGTATCCTGTCAAAAGACATAAAAGTGTATGATACTATTTTGTCCGCTGACTAGCTACGACCCCTCAAGGATGCTTTTTTCTTTTTTATAATGGGGCAGCACTGATTAACGAAGTTCGCTATTTCCATAAAAGCTTTGATAGTTCATAAGATTTACGCTATTTTGTTCGGAATTATTTGAGCGTGGGCTTAGTAAATATCTCTTTGCAACATTGTTGACCAGGTCTGAAAATTTTAGAAGATTCTTTGCCATGGCTATATTGGGAGTTTCACTTTGTTTGATCTCAATAAGTTGAAGTTTTGATCTATTTTCATAGATTAGATCTACTTCTAAACCATTTTTTTCTCTGAAATAATAGAAAAAACCTGGTTCTTGATTAGCTTTATGTCTTTTGATTAATTCACTAATTACTAAGTTCTCAAATAAAACTCCAGAGATAGGACTTCTTTTGATTTGTTCTTCAGTACGGTAGCCCAATCGATGAGAAACTAATCCTGTATCATAGAAATAAAGTTTAGATTTTTTAGAGATTTGTTTGTTCGCTATTTTCTTTGGATATGGGGCAAGAAGAAAAATAACTTGTGATCTTTCTAAAAAAGCAATCCATGATTTAATGGTCTTTTCATCCACGCCCAAGTCTTTGGCGATATCTGCATAATTAAGTTCCTGACTACATCTTGCAATTATCAAATTCAAAAATTGCTCGTAATGTTTTAAATAACTTTTTTGTACATTAGCTTTAATGTCTCGCTCTAAAAAGGTCTTTATATATGAAGAGTACCAAAGTTGTAGATCAATAGGTTTTTTGGACCATAAGTCTGGATATGAACCTCTTTGGACGATCCATGACCAATCTTTATTTTTTAGTTCCTTATACTCTGATAATTCGTGTATGGAAAAGCTATGCAGTTCTAATACGGCAGCTCTACCAGCTAAGGTCTCTTGCACTCCTTCCATTAAGGAAAACTGTTGAGAACCTGTGATAATGAATAAACCAGTTTGAGACCTATTGTCATCAATGATTTTTTTGACATAGCTTAGTAGTTCTGGTACTTCCTGGATCTCATCTATTATTAATGGACATGGGTGACTTTTGAGAAATCCCCGAGGGTCTTCTTGTGCGTAATTTCTTGTGTCTATTTCATCTAAACTTGCGTAGTTATACTTTGGGAATAATTCTTTAACCAAAGTCGATTTTCCAACTTGCCTTGCGCCGGTAAGAATTACCGCACTAAACTGTTGCGCTGCTTTTAATAATTGGGGTGCAAGCTCTCTTGGAATAAATGCCATTATGCTCAATATAACACATTTTGGCTAAAACCGGAGTGGAATTCCGGTTTTAGCCAAAATGTTAGTAGTGGATTGGCAGCTTTGGTTAATGATTTCACGAGCTTGGTACGCTAGAGTTTGTTGATTTGAGAAGGATTGAACTGTGCCAAGCTATGATTCTTGATTCAGAGAGTGATATTTTGCCTTTGAGGGTCAAGTGATTGGGACGGAACTAACACCCCGCATCTCCACAGTTCACTTTTGAAGATAAAGATTATCGATGAGAGGAGTTAAGGCTGCAAAATGCTAAGCATTTTTAGCAGCCTACGATGGGTCACTAGTCTAATTTTGGTTGTTTGAATGGTGTCTGTGGTGAGGTGAAGTCATCTACGTCACTTTAAAGACTTCTACGTGGTGCAACGACTATGTTTGCCAGCAGCAGCCCACTTACAAGTGCGATAGCAACTAGAAACATTTGGAAAGTAGTGTCTATGCCAGCGAGAGTATTTTTTTCTACCAAGAAGGACAGTCCTTTAAAACCCATGCTGCCTGGTACCAGTAAAATTAGACCAGGCATTGTAATAGTAAGGGCTGGATGTTTGGTAAATTTGGCATAGAGATTTGCTGCAATACCAACGCTGAATCCACCAACAAAAGTTCCTAAGTCAGCTCCAATAAGTTGAGTGGACAGACTGGTGCTAAAGTAACCGACACTGCCAGCAAACAATACCCAGAAAAAATTTTCTTTGCTGGCACTAAATAAAATAGTAAAAGCAAGAGCAGCAGTGATCAATGCAATCCAGATATAACTTTGATCAAGGTTGCCTACGATGACATGGCTTACGCTGACTTTGTCTGTAAATAATTTCACCAAATTTGTTCCAAAAGCTACTCCGAAACCGAGTTTGAAAAAAGTTAAAATTGCTTGCATTAGCCTTGCTGTTCCAGCAGCGAGGTTCTCTGTTGCTAGTTCAGTCATTGCTATCGTTAATGTTAATCCTGGAACAAGAACTATTAAGCTCGCTAGAGTAGTGATTTGTATTGAGAAGCTAGGCTTAATTACATACAGAAGGCAAGCACAGGTTGATGCAATAAAAGCTGCTAGAAATTCAAAAACTTGGTTCGTTTGATTTCCTTTTGAACAGATCATCCATGTTATGCCTACAATAAATCCTAGAGCAGTTGCAACCAAAATTTCAATAGGTCCAGCTCCAAAAAAAACGGATGCTGCGCCTGAAACTGCAGCATAAGCCAAAACTTCTACTGCAGGAGGGTAGAGTAAGCCTTGGTTTTTTATTCTGCTTAATTCTTCAAAAGCCTGGTCAAGATCTAATTGCTTATCTATAATCTGGTCGCCAAGGGTATCAAGCTGGCTCATTTTATCCAGATTAACTGTCCCTGGTTTGACTCTAATAATGTGCTGCCTTTCTCTTTCTTCAGCTTTAAAACTTGCCATGAGAACAGTTGGTGTCGCAAAAAATTGACTTTCGATATCAAGAGTATCGCCAATCTTTTTTAAAGCTGCCTCTAAGCTATGAGCTGCAGCGCCATGCTTGTGCAGCTCTTCGCCAATAGCAACTACTAACCTGACTCTTTTTTTGAATTCTTTTAAGTCCACTAGGTCATAATAACTTAATTTTTTAGATAGGGGCTGTAGCTAGATATTAGAGTCAGCTCTCCACAATTCCAGATTTTCGCGTTTTACCACAATAGACATCACTAGCAAAACAAAGTTTTGCTAGTGATGTCGCTTTAAAAAAGGTAGCAACCGCAACGAATGTTGCGTTTGCTTTAAGGATAATTCCGACTTTTGCAGTAAGTCTAATGTCGATGATGGGACTAGGGCTACCTAAAACGCGTTGCGTTTTTACGTCAGCCAAGACGGGTCACCAGTGTGTTTTGTTGTTTGTGGGTTTGCCACAACCTTCGGTTTCGAAAGAGGTCTAATGTTTAAAGAGGGTACTAAAACTACAATTAGCTGCTTAAATTAATTTAGCAATACCCCTAGAATCATCTCCAGGTTTATAAGCAATAACTATTTTTTTAGAACCAATATCTTCTTCCTTTAGGTCGAGTACCCATGGGCTCGCATCAGTTGACGAGCTGTTAGCTTCTAAAGCAATTTGTGGAGTTGTAATTAGTGAATCAAAATCACCTAAGTTGCCAGTTGGTAACTTTACCTCTGAAGATACAGAGACTAAATAAAGGCCTGGTTTCAAACCTTCTGTATTAATCTCAAATTGTATCTCTTGTAAATCTTCGCCTGGTTTAAACGTTAATTCACCCTTCCATTTAGGAACTATATGCATGTGTGGAGTACTATAAAACACTACCATTCGTTCAGTTTTTGCATATTCTAGTAAAGAAGCAACACCAACCTTAACTTTGACAGCTTCAGGTAAAACAATTCCATCCTCCCTAACTTTTGGGACTAAGTTTTGCGTAATTGGAACGATTTTCTCTTGTGTAAGACCAGAGTGCATAGTTTCAGAGATCAATAAATCAATAGGAGTATCTGGCTTATACGTGGTTGCATCTGCCTGGATAAGACTAATCCTGTCTTCTAAACCAAGCTTAGCAACAAGTCTCTGTGCTATTTGAAATGAATTAGGGTTCAATTCAATTGCAGTAACATGAACTTTGTCAGAACACAT
>JAQCFG010000051.1 GCA_027618255.1 Cyanobacteriota bacterium | reverse complement strand
TTTAGATTGAATTTAGTTATAGATGGAGGTGGTGACCGGATTTCAAGCAACAATGAAGATACTGCAGCCTGCCCTTGCACTTCTGACTACACCACTTTAGATTGAATTTAGTTATAGATGGAGGTGGTGACCGGATTTGAACCAGCGATCGAGGTGTTGCAGACCTCTGCCTTACCACTTGGCTACACCACCAGAGCAATAAGTTTAAATTTTAACCTAATTTAATAAGTATCAAATAAAGATATTGCAAATCTAATTTAATTAAAGAATGAAAATAAAATCAATGCGAAATACGAACAAAATATTGTAGTACAGCGTCATAGATAAATAGTGTCATAAACACATCAATGCATATACCAGGTAATAACATTAATCACATCAATTTCTTAAGGGCAGCAAGCCCAATTACTGCTGCACAACCTGTTCAGCAAAATAAGATCGATACGGTTACACCCCAAAGCCATTATTACGGACCAGTATCACAATTAATCAACAGTAAGTATTTGCATGAATTACGTCAAGATATCCGCAAGATAATTAAAGGCAGACGACTGAAAGAAATTCTTGCTTATGACTATAGCCTTGATGAGTACGAAAATCTACCAACGTCACTTAAGAACCTGATCAAATTTGATAGAACCATTAGTAGCGCAGAGATACTGCAGTTTATCGAGTCTTTTGACCTGAGTCATGAGATCACTTTTCGCGATTATGCCTTTGACAGGATCAAGTTTAGAGCGCTATTTGAAGCCCTGGGTGATTTATTAGATGTTGAAATGCAGGCTGGTCCGAGTACATTTGTTTCGCTTGGTGAGGATTTTGAAGTTAAACGCAAAATCAAAGAAATATTTGTAGATTTAAAGAACAAAGTCAAAGATAGGCTAGTATTTAGAACAAGCAAGCGTACACTCAAAACAGACGACGAGCAGGAAGATATAGTAGATGAATTCAGAGAACCCATTTAAACTCCCAACAATACTACTAAAAAGATTTAATCAATTTAAAAAAATCCAAGATAAAGACAAGCGCTTTGAGCGCATAATTCAACTAGGCAAACGACTAGAAAACTACCCCGAAGAACTTAAAACAGAAGAGAACCAAGTCAAAGGTTGTGCTTCACTGACTTATATTAGTGGCAAACTAATTAATGATCAACTACAATATCAAGGTTGGTCAAATTCACACCTAGTCTTAGGTCTCCTTGCATTATTAATAGAAGGAATCAATGGATCCACCCCGCAAGAAGTTCTTGATATTGATCCAGCTTTCATCGCAGCAATGGGCATTGGACAAACCCTTACAGCATCAAGAGCCAACGGATTTATGAACACCTTCAATATGATGTGCGCCATTGCCAAACAAAACAAGGAAGAGCATGCCAGCTAAAAAAATCTTCATCTCTTGTGGCGAACTTAGTGGCGAATCACACGCCTCTAGACTCGTAATCGAATTACTCAAACAAGAACCAGAACTAGAAATCCGTGCCTTAGGTTCTGATATCCTCAAAGAACTCGGAGTGAAATTAATTGAGGACTACCGTGAATATAGTTTTTCTGGCTTAACAGAAGTAGTTGCAAACTTGAGCAAAATTTTGGGTCTCAAGAAACGTATACTCAAAGAACTACAAGAATGGCAACCAGACTGCGTAGTGCTAGTAGACTACGGTGGCTTCAATCTTGAACTGGCTAAATCAATCAAGGCAGAATTTAAAAACCCACCCAAAATTATTGAATATATCGCTCCCCAGATCTGGGCATCAAGACCCTGGCGCATCAAAGCAATCAAAGCATCAATAGACAAAGTACTCTGCACCTTGCCTTTTGAAGAAAAGCTTTATAAGGAAGCCAATATAAATCATATATATGTAGGCAATCCTGTATTAGGTTCACTCACTAGAGCAATGCCCAAGCAAGACTTTCTCAAGAGCTTTGCCGAGATTCAATATCGCAAAGGCTTCAGCAGTAAAACAAACCCAACCAGCGAAACAATTCTCATTGGCCTTTTCCCTGGTAGCCGCAAATCCGAAATTAAACATATGCTGCCATTAATGCTAGCAGCGAGTAACCAACTCATCGAGAGAAACCCCAAACTCAATTTCAGGTTTATTTTAGCTCGCACCTCCAATATCAAACGCAGCTTACTACAGAGATATGGACTGCATAGCAAACTCAATCTTGCCAAAGACAAAAAGCCACACCATATAGAAATACTTGACGCCGATGACATGCTTGCAGCCAACCACAAACTACTCTCTGCCGCTGACGCCCTCTGGCTTTGCTCAGGCACTGTGACACTAGAAGCTGCACTTTACACCACACCTTATTTCCTTGCTTACAAATCAACCCTAATCAACTATCTACTTTATTTATTGTTTAGAACAATTAAAATAGCCGGATTAGCCAACATCATCTCAGGCAAAAGTATCGCTAAGGAATTCCTGCAATACGACGCCAATCTCAACAACTTCGTCAATGAGACCGAAGCATGGCTGCATAATCCCCAACAAAAATACAATGGCGACTTCTCTGATTACTATTACAAAATCAAATCAGAATTCAGCGAACTCAAAACCCAGCTTAGTGGCTTTGACGGTGCCAAGCTTGCTGCCAGAGAGGTACTGAACGCATGTTAATCAAATCCAACAATAACAATTCACCCTGCTCTGTAGAGATTAAATTACTTGATGAAATAACTATTGATGACAATAAATGGCTCAATTATCAAATCGAACTAAAGATGAATGACAAGAGCTATCAATTCAAATCACAAAACAAAACAGCAACAACCGCTCTTGGCACCACAGCAGAAATCGGCAAGTTTGCTTTTGCTATCAGCCCGCACAATGAACTTGAGACCATGCAAACTCAGCTCAAGCAATTTCTTGCAAGCGAGCATAATAGCTTTCGTTTTGAGCCCTATGATCCAAGTTTCGAGCTTATAATTGAGCGTTCAGAACTAGACAATGAGTTTAAGGTATATTTCTGGGTTGATGCTGGTAATACCACAGGTTTGGAGTATAGCTGGGATGGGATTGGTGTCCGCTTTGTAACTAACAAAAAATTATTGTTAGGTAACTGATTTTAGAGGCTTCAAATGCAAAACTCAACGTAGCAGATGGAGGTTTTAGAGCCAGTTAAGGGCCAACGATGGTAACTTTGAAGCTGCCTGGATGAATATATTTCTTCACCGCAGTATTAACCTGCTCAAGCGTAATAGCATTCACACGCTCTGCGTAAGTATCAATATAGTCATCACCCAACTTAAAAAGCTGTAGTTGTGACATAGTTTCAACAATTGCTTCATTACTAGAAAGTGTTCTAACAGCAAAAGAACCAATCAAATACGATTTAGTAACTTCAAGCTCTGTTTGGTTAACACCTGTTTTAATAAAGTCCGCAATCACTTCTTTGGTTAAATCAATTGCTTTGCGGGTATTGGCTGGATTACAACCGAGTACAACTTTAAAGGCACCAGCTCCAAGACTAGCAGCAAAAGAAGTTCTAATATTGTATACCATACCATTATCATCACGAATCGCTGTCCCCAAACGAGACGAGAGTGAACTTCCACCCAAAGCATAATTAGCAATCAAGAGCGGATAAAAATCCGGATGTAATCTATCTATAGGACAAGAATGTCCCATATTTATTTCTGTTTGTTTTTTGTCTGGCATTGAGATGACTTTTTCTTCAGCTTCAGTTAAATCAACCAAGGCAATCTCAGGTCTATTGTTTCCATTTAAATCAAGTCCATCTTTATTCCAATCTTTGAAACTATCATAAACAATCGTTTTGGCTTCAGCTTCAGTCAAATCACCAACGACAGATACCATAAGGTTCTTGGCGTTATAATGTTTCTTATAAAAGACTTTGATATCCTCAATAATTATTGACTCAACAGCTTTAATTCTCTCTTCAACACTAGACGCATAATAAGGGTGACCCTTAGGATAAATCATTCGATTGAGTTCTCTTGATGCAATCGTTCTAGGGAATTCATTCTCATCTTTCAATTTAGAGATAGTTTCTGTTTTAAGTCTTTCAAGTTCTTCTTCAGAGAAAGCAGGCTGCTCCAAAATCTCTTTCAATAAGGCAAAAACCTCAGTAGAATAACGCGACAAAGTAGCAACTTCAAGCTTGGAGTTCTCGCGTCCTGCTTCAAAACCAATACTCGCTCCATAAAGATCCAATTGACGAGCAATTTCATATTTATCTTTCAGTAAACTACCACGTTCAAGTAATTCAGAGGTAAAGAAAGCCAAACCAATCTTATCCTCATCAGCAAAAGATCCAGCAAAGAAATTAGCATTGAGATAAATCAAAGGCAAGCTATGATCCTCACGGAAATGCAAATCAATATCGCCTTCAATATTTTTAAACTCAAGCTCTAATTTACTAGAAACAGTATTTTTAGAATATTTTGGCTTAGTAATCTCAAGTAAGTGTTTTAATTTCTTTTGGTCTATTGGTTCAACAGACGCAGCACCATAGTTGGCTGTTTTAAGAGGATCAAGAGCCTTCGTGACTTCTTTTTCATCAAGCTCAACAAGTGCTTCATGTGCTTTCTCTGGCAATAAATAAACAACTGTTTTATTACTCGGAATAAAATATTCTTTTGCAACACGAACTATATCTTCATTGGTTACTTTTTTAATTTCATCAACCCAGGTTGCATATTTAGTCCAATCATTAGTAATAGCTTCAAAATAGCCTATTTGCAAACCTTCTTCATAGACACCATCACGTTCATATACATATGAAGCTTCTTCTTTAGCTTTAGCTAAATCAATCTCAGCTGCTGTTGCTCCGCGCTTAATTAGCTCAAGCTCTGTATCAACTATCTTTTCAACTGCTGCGATGTCTGCATCTTGATTCAAATTAACTACTATTCTAAACAAACCAGCATCATGACTAGGTTCTGAAACCCCACTAACAGAACTAGCTAAACCAGCATCAACTAACTTAGGATAAATTCTACCTGTTAAACCAGAGAATATAACATCAGAAAGCAAACTAAGCGGCGCACTATCTTCATGATCAAACTTGGGAATATGAAAAGCCATTGCAAGCATTTTTAAATGTCCATCAGAACGAATAGTCATTTGTTTCAAAGCTTCTTGCTGAGGCTCCTGAGGTGTTTTATCTCTTTTATTGTCTTTAGGTTTGTATTTTCCAAAATACTTACTTATCAAATTTAATGCATTTTCGATATCAAAATTACCAACCAAAACTGCAACAGCATTATCGGGGTAATAATAGTTTTCATAAAACTCACGCATATTTTTGGAATTAATATTATCCAAATCTCCTCTGTAACCAATAACCGGGTTACGGTAAGTGTGAACACTAAACGCTGAGTTTCTCAAAGTCTCATAAAGACTTCTTCGTGGGTCATTTTTATTACCTTCAAGCTCAGAAACAATAACGCTACGTTCAAGCTCAACATCATCATGATCAATTCTTGCGTTTTGCATTCTATCTGATTCAATCTTGATAGCAAGCTCTAAATTTTCAGGAGCAAAATTTTCAAAATAAGCAGTGTAATCATCACTAGTAAAGGCGTTGAAAACCCCACCTCTAAGTTGAATCGCCTGAGCAATCTCACCTTTGGCAAAAGTCTTAGTGCCCTTAAACATTATGTGCTCAAGGTAGTGAGCAATCCCAGTTTTATTAAGCTGTTCATTACGGCTACCAACCTTGTACCAAACTTGCCATGACAAAGCGGGTAGGTCTAGCTTTGGCTTAAGTAGGATTTTGAGCCCATTATCCAATTGATACTCATCAATTCCAGCAAAGGATTTAACGAATTTAACCCCTTTAATTTTGACCCTTGGGCTCGTATCTGCATTACTTGCATTCATAAACATTAAACTCCCTATTATCAGGCTTCCGAAGAAAGCCCTTTTTATTTTTCTTAGCTTTTTGACCACAGAATATAGAATAGCACTTGCCTTAAATAATGCTACAATCACTTATATGGCCAACTTACTAGAGCTTGAACTTATCACCCCAGAAGGCGTCCTACTCCAAGAGAAGGTACAAAACCTCATTGCCAAAACAGAGCAAGGTGAAATCGGTATTCTTTATAACCACGCAGAGCTAAGAGCCAAGCTGGATAATACTCCGGTTCGTTTCACTCTAGCGGATGGTAAACAAGATGTTTTTGCTGTGCTTGGTGGGATCATAGAATTAAGCAACAACAAAATAACAATTTTGACCAATTTTGCTGAACAAGGAGCTCAGATTGATGAAGCTGAAGCCAAAAACGAAGTCCAAAAAGCTGAAACGGAGTTTAAACTATTAAGCCCAAGAGCTAGTAAGACAGATAGCAATCTTATAATAGCTGAAGTCAGATTACAGAGAGAGTTGTTGAGACTTAAGACAGCTAGGCTTTTTAAATCGATATAATACCAGACTCGTGTAATATCTCCTTTCACTGAAAGGCGTTTGATAAATCCCTAAATGAAAGGCTTACAAGAGCCCGCAAGGGCGTTCCCGAAGCTTATTAAGATAAACGATGGCGAGTATAACGCAGCAGTTGGAGATTTAGACAATGCCTTCAATGAAGATGTTAGAATTATTAGGCTGCGGGCGGTAAAGGCCTGCAAACCTGGTCAGATGGGAAACCAAGCAGCCATAAGCTCAAAGCTTTTAGGTGTCTGCAGCATTCTATCCCTCTTGAAATAATCTAGTAAAAATGGGTATAAAGTCTTCATGGTAGAAGAAAAGAAAAGATACAAACTTGGTGAAATTTTAATTCAACTTGGTGCGCTCAAAGAGGAAGAGCTCCAAAAAGCATTGGATATTCAAGCCAAACAATCTAGTGATGAAAAATATCCGATTGGAAGAATTCTTTTAGAGCAAGGTTCTATAGAACCAAATGATTTAATTGAAGCAATTAAAATCCAATCAATGCAGTCTTAATTGGCTCAAAGCTAATGGCTGAAAGCTCCACAACTAAAAACAATCTTCTTCAACAATTAGCTGATGCTAATTCAGATTTTACAAACAAAATTCAAGAACAATATTCTGACACATCAATTCTTGAATATAAGAAACAAAGAATCAAAGAACTCCTTCAAGAGCCAATTTTGCTAGCGAATAAAGCATGTACTATAAGCCGCTGCCCAGGCAGGATTAGCTTAAGCAAGCACGCTGACTATATCAACAACGACTTATTGTATGTTTTGGATGATAGAGATATTTATATTGCTGCACAAACTAATGATGCTAATAAACTAATTCTAATTAATCAAAATTCACAATTTGAAAACGTCGAACTAGAACAAAGTCAGATTGCTCAAGTAGAAAAATCCAAGTGGTATTTTTATGCTTGCCAGTTATACACTCAGTTTGTTAAAGACAAACAAGGAATCACACTTGTGTACAACAGTGATCTTCCGGAAGCAGCCGGACTTAGTTCATCACACGCATTAATGATTAGTACGGCAATGGCACTAGTCTCACTAGACCCAAACTCAGAATGGCAGGCTAGTCTCAAAACTATAGAAACAAGAATAGAGAACAAAGACAAAATCCATGACTTGCTCAAACTCTTTCAAGACATAGAACACAGTAGAGGCTTCAAGTCTGGGTTAGGTGATCAGAGCGCCCAAATTTTTGGCAAAAAAGATCACTTTAGTTTTATTAAACTAGAACCCAATCTTGAAATTATCTATCAAGTAATCCCAAAAGATCTTGGAATCATGACAGTAACAAGTTCAATCAAGGCAGACAAAAACCTCAAGGAGTTTCAAGCAGCCAATGAAAACATCGCAGCATATAAATCAATCAATAAGATAGCCGAGAAATATAATTGCAAATTCCTCGGTGATTTACTTTATCAATATAACGAACCAGTTATCTTTAAAATCCTTGAAGATATAGAAGATCCTAAATTAAGAGGATTGGCACTTTATGGTTTAGCAGAAGGAGCCAGAGTCAAAGAACTCAAAGACCAGCTAGATGCCAGCAAACTTGGAGCACACCTCAACCTCTCTCATAGAGCAGAATCCAACTTCAAACAAGAGCAAGGTCAATGGCTAGCATGCAGCCCCAAAGAGCAAGAAACATACAAGTTCAATACCGAAGAATCACTCGCTTCACATTCTGGAATTTACCATGCCAGCACATTAATTAATGATCAGCTACAAGACTTTAGTAATAGTTTAGATGGTGTATTTGGAAGCTCAATAAGTGGCGCAGGACTAGGTGGTAGTAACAGCATTATCTGTCAAAGAACTCAGCTCAATCAAATAGAACAAGCTCTAATAGGGGGTTTTCACATCCACCAAAAGATCTACATTCACGCAAGTTCTAGTTCATCTGCAGCAAATACCCTCAGATAGCGGCACCTAGGTGATAACAAAGAGTTAATCAAAATCGGGTAAATAACAAATAGAGATGCAAAACAACCTACTCTATTTTACATACGCAATAACTCTAGCTCTATCACTAGCTTTCAGCCCAGCCTTGGCTAGTGGCATCAAGAACTATGAAATCCTTGAAACAATTAAAATCCCTGAAGGAATTAACAGCGCAGACTTTGACTTCAAAAAAAATAATACAGTCTCTACTGAAACAGATTCATACAGGAGTCTAGAAAAATCACAAAAACGTAAAAAACCCAAAAATAAGATTTGCAAAAAATTTGGTCCTCTTGAATTCAATTTCAAAGTCAATCCCTTTAATTTAAACAGAACAGGTATCGTTTTAGACATAGACTTACTTGAGTCATTTGATTTATTTGCTAGCAAACCGAATATGCAAGAACTTAAAACCAGCATGCAAGCCTCAGCAAACCATAATATCATCAATAATGATGTTAAAGCCAATTACAGTAAAATCAAAACATGGTTGAGTGCTCACGAGGCAACTTAAGGATATACAGGTCGCTCAAAAAAGGTAGCAACCGCGCGGAATGCGCGTGTTGCCTTTGGAAATAATTCCGACTTTCAAAACAAGTCTTTAGACCTGTTTCGAAACACAGTTTCGATATACAGGTCGCTCAAAAAAGGTAGCAACCGCGCGCAATGCGCGTGTTGCCTTTGGAAATAATTCCGACTTTCAAAACAAGTATTCAGTGTGCCCTTAAGATTACTTGCCTTCCAATAAACTAGAAACAAGCTCAAGGTATTTCTCATCAGCTTTACTAAAATGCACATCAATATCTAATTCTTTATCTTTTGTTTGATAATTCAACAAACCATCATCAAAAATAGAACTTGCAAATTGTTCAACTACCAGTTTTGCAGGATCAATAAAATGATAATCTGCCCCCTTAGCTAAAAAAGAATAATGAGTACAACCAATAATCACGTCTGTAATAGTCTCAGGCAAATTCTTCAAGTGAGCTTGCCAATTTAGTTTCGCTTCATCCAATTTACCAGTTTCAATAAGGGGCACCAAATCGGTACAAGCAACTGGGTGAATATCCACAGACCAGTTTTTATATCTCCCAGAAGCAATAGTTGCTTGAGTGGCGATCAAAGCAACTGGTTTATCAAATTGATTCGCTTCAAAATACTTAGCCAGCACATCATTCAAACTTATAATTTGAAAAAAATAATCCTCGAAATTCATTTCATCAAGGTACATCGAACTAGAATTACAAGCAGAAACCAAAACATCAACTTGTTTCTCTTGCATAAAATCAGCAATCTCCAAAACATAGCTCTTAAGTTGTTCAGCGCTCTTAGTGCCATAAGGAGCCCGCGCTGAGTCACCGAAATATACATATGAGTACTTTGAACCGTACCTGTCAATAAACTCTTTTAGAACTGAGAGCCCGCCCAAACCTGAATCATAGAAGCCAAGTCTCATAAACCTTCCAGGTAATTAATTATTCCTCGTGCAACTGATTTGGCTAAATCATTTTGATAACTGTCTTTCACTAATTTCGTTCTTTCTGCAACATTGGTCATAAAACCAAGCTCTAACAAAACAGAAGGCGCTTTGGTAAATTTCGTCACCCAGAAATTAGCATGCCTAATTCTTTGGTCTGGCATTTTAACATCAGTTAAGAGTTGCTTGTGTATCACAGCAGCCAATTGTTTTCCTGTTGTAGAATAATAATAGCTTTGCAAACCCTGCATCTCTGGATTAGTAATTAAAGCATTGACGTGAATCGAAACAAAAATCTTAGGGTCTACGGCATTACTTACTTCAACCCTTTCAGCTAGTGAAATGAATCTATCCTCGGATCTCACCATATAGACATTGATTCCTGCAGCATCCAGATATTCCTGAACCTTGCGGGTAATATCAAGTGTGATGTCTTTTTCGTTATAACCACCATAAACGGCACCAGAATCATAGCCACCATGTCCGGCATCCAAGACCACTACTGTCCCGGCACTTTTTTGGGCAGCTTCTATTTCTATACCGTCCTTAACTTTGTCAGCAGAAACTCCAATCATTCTAATCAACAGGGTTTTAGAGCCATTTGATTCCTTAAACTCCTCAATGACATTCTTGGTTTTCATATCAAAAACAATTCTAGTGACAGGTTTTCCCAAAGTAGCTAAACCAAAACGCAAGTCTTGAACGAATTCAGTCTCTGGTATTTGTTCTGCACCAAGAGCATCGTCATAATCCAAACCAATCAAATCAACTACCAGGCGTTCAGGATTATGCAGTTTCAAAAATTTATAATCAAGGTTCTTTAAAGACTCAACAGCATAAACAACTTCTTCTTTGGTGTTGCGTTGTAGCTTAATTGACAAAACTTTATTGTCTACTTTGAATTGTTCTTCTTTCTCGTTCCCCTCACCCAGAACTAAAACCTGCATTTCATTATTGCTAATTCGAACTTCTCTTTTATGAGTATTTCTACCAGTAAAAACAACTCTGACTATTGAAGAATCAAATTGTGTAACTTTCATTTCTTCAGTGCCATTTTGATAAACTTTTGCTTGACTTGGGCTTTTAAGTTTGGCTCCAATAAGGTCTAGCACCAGCCTTTCAGGATTATCCAACATGATTGATCTTGGTACTAAAGCGCCATCAGCCGTGATACGCATATTACCATCTTCAAAACCAAAATCCTGAATTACTACATCATTAATTGCATACCTAAAAAACAAAGTCTTGCCAATATTTTCGATATTCACTTTTTCAAGTGCAGTTACCGTAGTAGCTTCTGTAACTACTCTCACAGTATTCTCGTCAAATTGAGCAACTCTTGCCCTAGTAACATCCAACCCCGTTGGCAAATTATAAACAAAGCTCTTATTACCTAAATGCGCATCAATAATATCAAAGACCAATCTTGGTGGATTTTCATAAATTCTTTTTTTGAATTTCAAATCACTAGCAGAATCATGGTTCACTTCAAGAACCGTATTATTAAGTGCAATTTCTTTGATTTCAATTTGCTTAGCCGATGCAGCCAAACTGGCAAAACAAAAAGCCAAACAGATAATCAGATATCTAAAAATATAAGACATTGCACTAATATTAAAGCAAATATCGAAGCTTCGCAAATATGTATTTCACCCTTCAAGCGTCATACATATGCTATAAAACTAATAATGGCTAAGATATATAAAGTAGGCATTTTAGGCAGCACCGGCTATACTGGAGCTACTTTAACTGGATTACTGGCTAAACACCCCAATATAGAGATTGTTTTCCTTGCTTCACAGCAATACGCTGGACAGAAATTCTCCTCAATCTACAGCGAATATAGAGGCTTAGTAGATATCGAATGTAGCGATATTGATGATGAAGCAATTCTTAATTTAAACAAAAATGAGATTGACCTAGTCTTTTTTGCAACTCCCAATGGAATTGCTCATAAACATGTACCAGGTCTAATTGCAAAATCAATCCATTGCATCGATCTTAGTGCTGACTACAGGTTCAAGGATTTAGATTTATATACTAAGTGGTACGGCTTTAAAAGAACTGATCAAGCAATTAATGCTCAAGCTGTTTATGGTTTAGTTGAATTTAATAGAGCTCAAATTAAAGCTGCTGCAAAATCAGCTGCAGTAATAATCGGCAACCCTGGTTGCTACACAACTTCTTCAATACTAGCGCTCGCTCCGATACTTGAAGCGATGGCTGATTCAATCGACACTAGATCAATCATTATTGACGGCAAATCAGGAATCAGCGGCGCCGGACGCAAAGCTGCAACCAATTTACTATTCTCTGAGATCAACGAATCCTGTTCACCGTACAAGCTAGCAAACCAGCATAGACACGGTCCTGAGCTTGAATGTTTTTTTTCAGAAATTAGCGGCAAAAAAATCGAGCTTAGTTTTTCTCCGCATCTAGTACCAATGTCAGTTGGTCTTTTGACAACTTGCTATATTAATTTCACCAAAGACACTAGTGAAGCGCAGCTGCGCAAGCTCTATGAAACAAGATACTCTGCTGAGCAATTTATCAAAGTACTAGAACCTGAACTCTACCCGCAAACCAAATGGGCGGTTGGCACGAATAAAGCATTTATTCAAGTCAACTACGATCCAAGACTCAAGCGCGCCACCATCACTTGTGCAATTGACAACCTGATGAAGGGTGCTGCAGGGCAAGCTCTGCAGAATATGAATTTGATCTTTGGTTTAGAAGAAGGGTTAGGGCTTAGCTAAAACAAAAGAGCAGCTCGTCATGAGCTGCTCTTTGTGACTTTAATTATGGTAGATTCTAGAATCTACTAGACAGAGCTCCACCTCCACAACTAGAATTTATTCTTGCTGGTGCAACAGCTGTCTTAACAGCAAATGACCGGCAAAACTTTGATCGTCATTCCGTTCAATCCTCCCAGAGCAAGCTCTCGAGTTTTCACTACATTCGGAATAAAAAAACAACAAACTTAAAAGATTTTAATTTAACAAAAACAATTCAGCCAAAACCAATTGCGGTCTAACAGAACTCTTCAAACTACTAATTGCTTTTTCATATTGCAAAACCAAATCTGCATCAACTAAGTCAACACCATTAGTAAAATAATTTTGCAATATTTGCAAAGCGCCAACAAGATCTTTATTCTCGCGACTAGAAATTTCTTCTGCTTTGATTAGTTGTGCCAATCGTGAACTAGATTTATTTGATTCCAAAAACTCACGAAGCTCGTCACTAAGCTCGCGAGCAGCTTCAGTAAATTCTTTATCAGAGTTGTCATTTAATGCAAGTACTTGAGATCTACTTACGATAGTAGAAAGCACTGACGAGCGCGATTCAGCAAAAAGCATAAACAAAGTACCCTCTCTAGCTTCCTCAATTGTTTTTAATAATGCAGCTGATGAGCTGGGATTCAAAACCGCAGACGAAGCATCTTCGATAATTACAATTCTAAAAAACTCAGAGCTTTGTGACAACTCCCCCTGAAGTTCTCTAATTTGATCTACTTTGATTACTTGTGTCTTGCTTTCAAGATCCGGTCTTAAATAAATGGGACTTCGAGGATGTGTAGCTAGCTCTATCCATCTACAGCTCTGGCAAGTTCCACAAGCCGCTCGTAAAACTAGGTCTTTATTAGCAGAACAATTCAAAACCATATTCATCTGTTTGACTAATAGATGCTTGGAGCCAAGATCACGGCCGGTAAGCAAGTAAGACCTGGCCAAATGATCTTTAGTTAAGCTCTGGTTAAAGAAATCAGTAACGAAATCGTGTTCTTTTATATTTATTAATTCTGCCATTATGAGTAATGAAACAACGCTTAATTTATATCCAATTAAAACGTAGCTCTTAATGACAATAATAGCAAGTTAGGCAAATTGACCCAATATTAAAAAAATTTCATTCCCCTTAACTAATCCATAACCCTGTTATGCATTTATTCATTTGTACTAATCTTTTAGCCCACAAAGCCGATAGACAAGTACAGAGAATAGTTTGCTTAGGAAACAGTCGGTGTTTCTAGCAGTAGTTAAAATCTCAAAGACCCATCCCGGGCCCGCGAGGCAATAACACCAAAACAAAGGAGAACAGATTATGTCATTAACAGGACGCAATCCAACTATAAGATTATCGATCATTAGATCGCAAATCGACAAACAACAACAAGTAATAGCTTTACTTGAAAACAGATTACAAGAGGCAATCCTCGGTGGTACTGACGTAGGTGATATCTACGGAGATCAGGATCTCGATGGAGGTTTAGGCGAAATCGCAAAAATCTACGGAGATAATGGAACCATCGATTCTAAATATGGCTACGTGCCAGATCCAGCGACAGGTGCCGCAACAACAGAAATAATGCAATTAAATATAGCAACTGGAGAAACAGAATCCGTTAACTCTGATCCAAATTTAATCGCAGTACGAGACTCAGCCAAAGGTGCATATCAATTCTTCAATGCTGATGGTGAAGTCAATGTTGATGAATATGCAAGATACCAACAAGACTACGCTAAGGCTTATGGCGGTGCACTACTAGATCCTGCTGATCCAAATTCAGCAATTACCCCTCCACCAGGAAGAGCAGACTCGGAAGGTATTAACGCTGCAGAGTTGTTACCAACATATACTGGACTCACTGGTGCAATGCACAAAGGTGTTCTAGACTTCCAGCAAGTTGATGCTGCCGGTCAACCGCTTCCATTGGAGCAGGATGGTATTAGACAACTACTTTATCAAGCGAGAGCATTGATGGGTGAGCTTAGAGTTGAAGAGCAACATTGGAATGCTGAAGTAAACGAAGAGAAATCTAGACGTAAAGAATTAATTGACTTTACCAAAGGATAGAAATTAATACAAAAAAATCTCGAGGCTAAGTTTTCTACTAGCCTCGATTTTTTTTGTTTAAACAACCTGGACACATAGTCGCAAATCAACTAAAGTTGCTAGAAAATGTTCAAGAGTTTGCTCTGGCAAATAAGGACGAGCGTAACGAAGTTATTGGGCATTTCATGACTACTTTAGTCAATTAATC
>JAQCFG010000050.1 GCA_027618255.1 Cyanobacteriota bacterium | reverse complement strand
AACAGAGTTTGAAGAAAAAACTTTAGTTGCTTTTGAGTATTTTAAACAAGAGCAAGTCGATATAGCTATTCTAGAAACTGGCTTAGGAGGCAGGCTTGATGCTACTAATGTAATTCCAGCTGAGAATAGAATTGCTACTGCCATTACTAATGTCGCTATGGATCATATGGATTATTTGGGAGATAGTATTGAAAAGATTCGCTGCGAGAAGGAGGGGATTAAGCGCGATGGCGTGCCGCATTTCGAAGCATCTGTCATTGCGAAGCCCGCAGGTGCGTGGCAATCTCCCAATGATCAAACTGGAAGCAATTTTTTACTCGCTCTTGAGATTTTTGAATCAATAAATAAACTACAAGTCAGAGAAGAAGAAAAACAAAAAGTCTTAAAACAGTTCCCTGCTAGACATAGAGCACGTTTTGAATATAAAGATGGAGTCTTGTTTGATGTGGCTCATAATCCTGCTGGTATGAAGCAATTAAATCATTTTATTAGAAGTGGGTTGCCAGGCTTTGATCGCCCGTCTTCGCCTTGCTACGACGCGGCAAGAAAGATTTTTGTTTTAGCTTTTTTGGATAAGGATTATAAGGCTTGTTTGGATGAATTGTTTGCAAATCTAGTGATGGACCCAGATAGAGACTTGGTAATACTTACCGAGATTGACTCTTCAAGAGCTACTCCGGCTTTCTTACTTGATGAAATTATTGATGCTAACAAGATGATGATTCTTGATCCTCAAGAAGCTATTGAAACGGCTCTAAAGCTCAAAACTCCTAGTGATCTGGTTGTAATCACAGGATCAATACGATTAGTGGCAGCCTGCAAAGCAGGCGCATGCAGTGTTCAGGGAAGATGGAAAACCCTTGAAGATGTTAAAGAAACTGAAGCCCCGTAATAGCGAACGCAAACAGTAAACTTTGTTCACGCAAGCTTCAAATCAACAGTTTTACTAGACCTGTTTCGAAACAGGTCGCTCAAAAAAGGTAGCAACCGCGCGGAATGAGCGTGTTGCCTTTGGAGATAATTCCGACTTTCAAAACAGCTCTACTGATTTGACTTATACTAGTTTAAAACCTAAAAGTGCTGAACTAAATAAAAATACTGCAACAAAAATCCAAGTCATATTGTCGAGCTGCTCATCAGCACTAGTTTTGACACCTTTGAAGCTACTAGCTGTTGAACCAATTGCGCCAAGACCTTCAGATTTAGGGTCTTTAATCAGTACAAAAAATACTGTAAATAGACCTGAAAGAATTTGTATTGCAAAAATGATTGTTGACATAACAAACTAAATATAGCATGTTATGGCTATATTTAGTAATTTGGGCTGGGTGACAAGCTCCTAGGATTAGTCTAGACTAATCCTGCCCAGCTTAGCCTCTCTAAAATCCTTAAGAAACAAATCAGCAGCTCTATCTATGTCAGGAGTTCCATTGCGGATCATGCTTTTTTTGATGGCGAGTGCTGCAAGAGGATCTTCTCTAAATTCGATTCCGTAGAAACGAGTGGTGGCTTCTTCAAGTAGTAACATGCCTTCTTTAGCTACAAGTACATGATCATAAGCGTTGTCGCCAAGGCAGTTACAGAGTGCTAGTTTGAGTGCTTGATCTTCAGAATAAAACTTGGCTGGGATTATTCCAGGTGTATCTAAGAGTTTGATATTGAGTTTGGATTTGGTGTCTATCCATTGTTGTTGCCTGGTGACACCTGCCTTGTCGGCGACTTTGGCTTTCTTTTTGTTTTTGGTAAGCGCGTTGATTAATGATGACTTGCCAACATTGGGATAACCGACAACCATTACTTTGGTTGCTCTACCTATAACTCCTTTGCTAAGGTATTTTTCAAGGATTGGTTTGGAAGCTTTTTCAATTTCTTTAATGAGTCTTTTGAGTGAACCTGTTTCTTTTGAATTGATTGAAATATAATTGTCGTTGGGTGGAGCTAGATCAGCCTTGTTGATTACTGTGATAATTGGTTTGTTGTTTGCCCATTGCGCAAGATCTTTGTGTTTGCTTGCTTCTGGGATGCGAGCATCTCGTAGCTCAATAACTATATCAATAACTTTGAGTTTCTCTTTTAATTGGCGTTCCGCTTTGGCAATATGCCCAGGGTACCAATTGAATTTATTGAGTTTTTTTTGTGGTTCTTCTTCTATCAAAACGTTTTCTAATTATCTCATAATCAGCGCAGCTAATGGACGATTAAAACGGTATTATTACTTAGCACTCAATATAAATCTTGTTATTTGTTAATTAACGACAGGGTTTAAAACCGAATCTAAATCAGTGATTGAAGCAATATTTTTCACTGGGTATCTGCGATCTTGTTTTTTGACTAAACCAGCTAAGACTTTGCCTGGTCCAATTTCCCAAATCTCACCATTCTTGCTAATTAAATCAGCACAGGTTTTGGTCCATTGTACTGAACCGGTCATTTGTTGTTTGAGATTGGTTTTGATTTGATTAGCTTCTGTTGTAGCTTGGGCATTGATGTTTTGAATTACAGGAATTGATGCATCTTTAAACTCACAAGCGTCAATTAAATTAGCAAACTCATTTGAGGCTGCTTGCATTAGTGGTGAATGAAAGGCGCCGCCGACGTTCAAGGCTATAACTCGCGCCTTGACTGAGTTTGCTGTAGCAAATTCTTCAACTTGCTTCGCTAACTCTGTCATCGCTTCTTGAGTGCCAGTAGCAACAATTTGATCAGCTGAGTTGTAGTTTGCTACCGACGCGCCATTAATACCAGCTATGATTTCATTTAACTTGCTTTCATCCATGCCAATGATTGCTGACATTGCTCCGGCTGGAGCTGCTTCCATCAACTGTGCTCTTTTGATAACTAGTCTAAGTACATCTTCCAGGCTCAAAACATCTGCCATGTAAAGTGCTGAGAACTCCCCAAGACTATGTCCTGCGACAAACTCGGGTTTGGCTATTTTGCTAGCTTGAATTGCTGCTTTGACTTGACTAGCGAGCGCAATACTCAAGGTGAGAATTGCTGGTTGTGTATAAAGGGTCTTGGCAAGAGTTTCTTCTGGTCCATTAAAGCTCACTTCTGAGATTGAAGGACTTGAGCCAAACAGTTCATCTGCTTTGGCGTAGATCTCTTGGATTTGAGCACTAGCTTGGTGGCTATCTTGCCCCATGCCTACTGATTGTGCGCCTTGTCCTGGAAATATAATTGAATATTTAGTCATAACGCAGAAGATTGTAGCACGTTAAATCTCTCAAAAAACTCATCACCAACATCACTTGGATGCTTCCAGTCTTTGATATCTAGTTGCATTATTTTATCTCCCATGAATTCATTGATGTGCGGTGTATATGCAATGGTAATCGCTGAGCCAGCTTGAAATTCCTGACTTAGTTCTTCAGCTCTATTCCAGAGTACTGCTTCATATTTTTTGTTTTGCTGAGTATGAGATCCTTCAGACAAAAATAATTTGATATGCTTGCCATCCTTGCCGAGCATTCTTATAGCTTCTATTTTTAATGGACCAGAGATAAACAATGCCTGCCTATGTTCCATGCCATAAGGCGCTAGCTTTTCAAGGCGAGTGATTAGCGAGCTACTGAGTTCTTTGAGCATGAGTGCTGTATCAATTTTGATTTGTTTTTCAAGGTTGCGTCCATCGAGCTTGATCCGGAAGTGATCTCTAATAGCAATGCAAAGTTGATCTGTGTCTTGAGCCTTGACACTAAAACCAGCTGCCATTTTGTGCCCGCCATAGCCAAGAAAAAGTCCATGCTTTTCTTGAATAGCTTTCATCTCTTGATAAATATCTAAACCATCAACAGCTATGCAGCGAACTGAGCCGCGTGCTTTGTCACCATCCATTGCCATAATAAAAACAGGCAGATGGAATTTATCGAGCATACGACTAGCGACAATGCCAATGACACCGTGATGCCAGCCCTCTTTGGCTAGTACGATTACATTATCATCAAGCATCGCTCTATCTTGATCAATGATAGTTAAGGCATCTTCTTGAATTTCGTTACAAAGTTCTTGTCGATTTTTGTTTTCGTCGTCCAAGTCACGACAAAGCTCAATCGCTTCATCTCGGTCTTCTGTAATCATGAGCCTGACTGCTCTTGTGGCATCCGCTAATCTACCAGCTGCATTAATTCTTGGTGCCAGCCCAAAGCCAATTGATTCGGTGTCAGCTCCTCTACTACTGATTTTGAGTAGTTCTTGCAATCCTGGTTTTTTGGTTTTGGCAAGTATTTCTAAGCCAAGCACTGTCAGGTATCTATTTTCTGCGCGCAATGGCGCTAGGTCTGCGATCATACCAAGTGCTACTAAATCAAGAAGCGAATGAGCATAAGTACTAACCACGGCTTTATCAAAATGCTCATCAAGAATTAATTCTGCTAATTTATAGGCAACTCCAACTCCAGGAAGAAAATGCAGCGGATGCTCTTCTGGGAGAGTCTTTGGATTACAATTCGCGATACCCGGTGGGGGTATATTTGGTATTGAATGATGGTCAGTGATGATGATATCTAAGCTAATGCTTTGTCCGTATTTTACTTCTTCATAATTACTGATGCCGCAGTCACAAGAAATCATTAAATCTATTTTTAGTTCTTCTTTGATTTTCCTGATAGCTTCTTTGTTTATACCATAGCCCTCTGAATGTCGGTCGGGAATATAGTAATCGACATGAACCCCAATCATTGCAAATGCTCTATAGAGTAGAGCCACTGAGCTGGTGCCATCAACATCATAGTCGCCGTAGATTAGGATTTTTTCTTTGTTCTCTATTGCAGTTTTGATTCTGCTATAGGCTTTGTCCATTTCTGGAATTTCAAGTGGGCTAGACGCTTGGATGTTTTTGGTATCAAGGTAGTAACGAGCGGCTTTTGCGTCAGCGATTCCTCTATTGATTAAGATCCTTGCAATTAGGCTATCTCCAGCAGCTAGCTCAAGTAAAGCTGGGTCGATTGTGGTTTTTGAATGGATTGACCATTGGGACATAGTATTAGTATATTACATTCACGTGCTGTAAATTTGACCTCTTGCGAAACCGAAGGTTTCGTGTAATGAGGTCTTACAAAAGACCCAAAATCGAAGATTTTGGTAGAGTTCTTTCGGACCCATTTATGGGTTTCGAAAGAACTCTATTAAGAATTTGGTATGTCTCTTCAGACTTAGTATAGAGATCTCTGTCATAGTCTTCTTGAATATCAGTTTGTGCAAGCTTGAAGTCAGTTGACAGCTCAGGTAGTTTTAGTTCTGTGACCAAGGCTTGTCTATATTCTTGGCTTTTACATAGTTTTGAATATGAAACCAGGCTTGATTGTTTTGACTTGTCTTTGAGAATGTTTTGGTAGAACATATACCATTGTTCAAGCCAGTAATTAATACTGAATGTGTCAGTGTATTGCTGGGCTGGATTCCAGGCTATATGGTTTAATCCAAACTCGTTATGACCGAGTAAGTCCATATATTTTAAAACAAAACTATCTTGTTTTTGTAATTTGCAAAAACGGCGGTGTTGTTTTAGTAACGAGTAGGCATGTTGCAATGGTTCTCTAAATGGAATTAAGAATTGTGCATTAGGGAAAACTGAGCTGATTAATTCAACACGTTGATAATTGAGGTTGTTTTTACTTAAGTATCTTTGCTTTTGGTATTTCTTCAAAACTAGTGATATAAAGCTTTGTAGCTCCTCGCGAGACTGGTCTTGTGAGAAATGTTTAAAGAAAACCTCATCAAAAGCTTCTGGAGAATTGAGTTCATGCTCTATACCATCTTGCTGTTCTCTTTCTTTGGCTTGCAGGTTTGACTTAGCTGCAAATTGACTAAATAAATTTGGTGCTAAGACAAAGGGCATATCTGCATAAGTTAATGAAGCAAAATCTCCTGTCTCATAAAGAGCCTTGAGTAGTATTGTCGTCCCTGATCTTGGTAAGCCGGTGATGAAAATATGTTCAGCATTGTTTATGGCCTTGTCTTCTTTGTAGAATAGTGACTTCTCCATCTCAAACAAAGATCTAGCCAAAAAAGAATTACCTAAGACTATTTGATGCAAGAATTTTTGTATGGAGCTATAGTTTTGCATTAGCTTTGTTGGTTTGGTTCTTGCGTCTTCTATTTTCAAAAAACCTTTTGATAGGAAAGTATATGATTCCTAACAATGATGACAAGATTGCAACAACGACGCCTATTGTTGCCGTGATTAGCCCTCCTCCCATACCAGGACCAATATAAGCATAAGCGGGGAGGACCGCTATGCTGCAAACAATTACTGCTAGGATTTTTAATTTGGACATGAATTTGCCTTTGCTTCTTTGACACTTGAAATCAAATCTTCGTCATTGATAAATCTAGACCAATGTAGTGCACTATGATACGACTTATTGAGCTTACTCACATATCTTAATTGATCTTGACCCTCTTTATCCATAATATGGATTATACCTTTATTAGTTTCTTCAATCATGATTTCATTTTCTGAGATGATTTGATGTAGCCCCTCAGTTCCTGTAAAAATGGCAGGTTTGTTTAAAGCCAAGAGTTCAACTGCACTAGTAGTCTTTATGTCGTAAGAATAAATTGTAGAATAGCCTCTCAGTGAACGATTTTGATAACTATCATTACCAAAGATAGTGAAAACACCATTGCCTTGGTAATCAATATCATGTTGCTGTCTCCATGGACCTTGTTGTAACCAAACAATTTTATTGGTGCTAGGACGATATAATGCTACTGAAGATGTGTTTCTCATGCTTAGCATTATGTCTCCTTCCCGAACAAAACCATCTGTGAAATTGATAGGCTCAGCATCGTTTAAATGAATCAGGTCATCTGTGGTAGAGAGAGATTGAAGGACTATATTGTGATATTCATTTTCAATTAAAATCTTGGTTATCGATGTTTCGTTCATGACCTTGCCATTTTCCATTGAAACTTCTGCAAAAGCATCATCTTGGAAATTGCCTGGATTAGCATCTGGACCTGAGACCGGAGCAAAATAGTTTTCATTGGATTTTGTGACGATCGGAACAACAAGGTTGCCTTTAGAGTTTAGTTCAATAGAATGGTGAAAATATCTATCACTTATCCATTCGATGTTGCTACAAACATCAAGCTTAACTAAAGGCCCTCTACCATTACCAAAGACTATACTTCCATCCTTACTTAGTAATGGGTGCATGGTTCTAAAATTAATAGCTTCCATTCTTCGTGATTTATTATTTTTGATTTTGTCTCTAATTTGTTTTATTGGTGGTAGCCATTGATGTATCCTTGCTTCACGCTTTACATCGTATAGGTAAATAATATTGCTTCCGTACTTTTTACTAAAAGCAGATACAAGCAAGAAGCCCCTCTTATAGTTATTTAGCTGGTTTACTTTGGTCCTAAGTATCAAAGGATTGCCTGCACTTGCGCCAATTATTTTCCTGAAGTTGCTTGGGATTTCTGCAAGAAACATAGCTACTTGTTCTAATCTCGAATAATTGTCAGGATGTCTTATTAGGGTTTGTTTTAAAAAAGCACCATAACTAATCATGATTATTGAAAAAAAAACAAAAAGAAGAGCAACTATCCATAATTCAATCTTTTTAAACATTGTATTTCTTTCTCTACCAGCTCTTTTTTTACACGACTCGTATATTATTTTATCATATCTGGTTTATACGCCTTATCAACTTTCAAAACAGGTCTAAAATGATGAAAGGACATATTTATGGAAAATGATACTAAGAAACTTTGGGTTATTATTCCCGCTTTAATTCTTCTCAATAATATTGTTGCTATCTATCACAGTATTTATCATAAGCCATTTAATCAGGATGATTTTCAACATGTGCATAATGCTTGGAATCAATTTAGTGGTTTGTTGGTTTATAGAGATTTTTTTGAACATCATGGACCTCTCTATACTTTTTTAAATAGTTTTCTGTTGAACAAGCTAGAAAATCCAGCCAGTTTTGAGACTCTGATTATTTTTCGGCATTACTCATTCTTTTTAACATTGTTGATCTTGGTCTTAATTTTTTTAATTGCAAAGTTCTTTCTAAAGAGCCGAAGTCTAGCACTTTTGAGTAGCACTGTGTTTACAATGTGGCATATTAGTCAATCTGTAGCTGTTGAAATTAGACCAGATCTTTTGCAGACGGTATTTGAGTTACTTGGTTTTTATATTTTGCTTGTGAATTTAAAAACAAGAAGAGTCTTAGGCTTATTGCTTAGTGGATGTTTTTTTGGGTTGATGATTTCTTGTAATTTTAAATCTATAATCTTATTAGTCGCAATATTTCTTTTTCTTTTCTATGAATATTATAAAGAGAGAGAAGCTAGGTCATTAATGATTGGACTGTGTCTTGGTCTTGGTGTATTGTTTGTTTATTCATTGTTTGCTATTTACTTTTATTCTCAAGGAGCTTTGAGAGATTTTCTTTATTACAATACTTGGTTTAATTTTCAATTTTCAAACTATTGGTCTTATGGGAATTATGGGATACGTTACACATTGCTCAACTTTGCAAAAGATTTTATGCTTTGTATATTTACTCTCTTAGGTATACTCTCGATTGGGTTTAAATCTAAATCTCAACAATTATTACTGGTTTGTAGTTTATTGCCACTATATGGTTGTTTTAATGGGCTATTTCCTCATTACTGTATTATATTTTTGCCTTTCATGTCTATTTTTGCAAGTCAAGGCTTTAATCACTATCTAATCCAAAGGGAGCTTAAGAGAAAGGGCTTGGTGATTTTATTTTTGATGGGATTAGCTTTGCTCACAAGCAATATCAAAAAAACAAAAGTTAATGAAAGTCCTAGATATTTAAGCCAGAAAAATACACTTGAATTTACATTAAAACATTTTAGTAGAGATCGAGAAATTGCAACATACAGCAGAGCTTGCCCTGCATATGTTTTTAATAAAGATTTTCATTATTTATGGTTTGAAAGTTATGACATCAATAGGATTTTAGAAAAATATCCTTTTGATCTTAATCAGCTTGAGCAATTGAAAACAAGCCAAAAACCAATAGTAGCTTTTATGGCTATCGTTGATAATGAGCGAACTCACAAACGGCAAGCCTATTTCAGCAAGAACTATCAATTATTAGGACCCGCTCCATTTCAGTGTATTTGGCAAGCTCCTAAAACATTGTCTAACTGAAGCTCGAGATCATAAATATTGTCCATTTTTGATCCTAATATGGAGACAAAGTTGTCGCAATGTTGCTTTATCAACATTGGACGTCCATCATCTATTTCATGTGATTCGAGCAATGCCTTAGTTTCATAAAATGATTGCAAGTATTCCATTTCTGACAATGCTGGTACGAAACGTGAAATATCTTCTTTCATTAAATCAAAATTGCTTGCAAGTTTGTCTGGAATCATTTCATAAGATTGAGGTAGACCATCTTTGGCATAGCATTTGATATGTGGACTGTATTTCACATGGCTCAAAGAGTACTGCTTTGTTGTAGGGAAGGGAAGAAGCGAAGAAAAAGGTCCGTCCATAATAGTGATTGCAAGCTGTTTTATGTCTCTTGGTACATCAACCAAACAAATCTCTGCAAGTTCGTATTTTAGACGAAAAATGTCTAGCCCTTGTTTTTTTAGTAAGTGATTTATGCTGGCATAGGTTACATTAAAAACTTTTTTAGCTTTAAAACTTTCATTCGTTGAAACAAGTTTGATGGTGGGCGCAATATCTATATTTTCTATTCTAGTATTTAGACAAAGCTCAATACCAGCTTCTTTAATTTGTTCTAAAAGCTTAGTTCTGATTTTATTGATATCAAAAACAAGTTCTTGACTTAAATAAACATCATCTATTAAATCAAAATTGAAATATTGCTTGTATTCATGATTAACTTCTTTGCAATAAAGTCCATGATGGTCACAAAGAGATTTGAAATTACGAGAGCTTACTTGAGAGTCTTTTGCAAGAATATACAAATTAGTAAAATCAGAATTGATACAACTTTCAAATTCCCTTAGAAACTTGTCGTAGTGACGGTGTGAAGCAATTAAGGTCTCGCGAGAACGTGGGTAGTGATAGCCATTGTGTACTCGAGCTTGGTTATTTGCAGAAGCCCTCATGCAAATATTATTTTCCTTTTCTAGAATGATTACTTTCAGATTTTTTTTTGCAAGAAGAAGACCTAGTTTCACTCCGAAAATACCAGCACCAATAATAGCTACATCATAAATCATCTTAAATATTGTCCACCATTGATATCAATCATAGAGCCAGTTATAAATTTGGAACTGTCGGAACTTAGAAAATAAGTGATTTGGGCTATGTCTTCGACTTCAGCGGCTTGTTTTAAGGGAATGGTCTCTAGGTTATGCTGATAACGACCAGGAACCAGCTCTTCTGTCATTCGGGTATTATTGCATAAAGCTGGTGCAATCCCCACTACGCGAATTTTGGGAGCTAGCTTTAATGCTAGTGATTTAACTAAACTATGAATAGCTCCTTTGCTTGCTGCATATGCATCATCATAACTACCTTTCTGTGCAGATACAGAACCTAAGAGTATTATAGAACCAGTTTCTTTAATATATGGAACTATAGATTTGATTATCAAGCTTGGACTAATGACGTTTATATTCATTAACTCTGTAAGACTCTGGTGATCATATTCGTCATAGGATTTGCCTGGTAATAGGCCTGCAAAGTTAACAAAGCAATCAATTTTGGTTTTAAAGTTGTTAAAAGTAGCTTCAACTCTATCAGGTTGAGCATAATCCAGTTCAATAATTCGCTCATAATTAAAATCTTCAATAGATGCTTTGTTTCTAACCAATACTATTAGATTATGTCCTTTGGCTTGGATCAATTGAGCAAAAGCCTTACCCATGCCTGAGGTCACACCACTTACAAGAAAAGTTTTTTGCTCACTAGGCATTTATACATTATAGCGCCCTAGGGCAGCTTCGAGCATTTGCCACATTATTATTATACGTGACCAAAGACCCCTGATTTTAGTTGGTGTTTTACCTTTGTCAGGATAGACCCTAGTAGCCGGTACTTCGATGACTTTGTAGCCTAGGCGAAGGGCTTGGGTGCTAGCAAAATACTGAAATCGATAGTCATGAAAAATCTCTCGAAGCGGAGCAACACGAGGATCTAACAAAAACTCACGACTATAAGCTTTAAAACCATTAGAAGGATCGGTGTAAGTAAAACCACTTGCAATTGCAAACAATGGAATCATAAACAACTTAACTGCAAGTAAGCGATCGAGTGGCATATTTTTTTCTATTCCACCTTTCATGAAACGCGATGCTTGGATAAAGCCATATCCTTGTTTTAAATATTCTATCATTTCAATAACAGCTTCAGGTCCGTCTTTGTTATTGCCATCGATCGCAATGATGCCTTCATAGCCCTGATTAAGAGCGTAAGAGATTGCAGGTCTGAGAGCATTGCCATAGCCCCTTGCAGAGCTAATAACTTTGGCTCTTATATTTTTTGATTGAAGAAACTCGTCTTCTAGTGATCCATCATCGCTAGCATTATCGGCAATGATTATATCGGCATAATTAACTATCGATTGCATTCTATCAATTTGCTTTACTATCTTTTCACCTTCATTCCAGGTGATGGGTATTATTGCATAAGCAGATTTGCGTGTTGTATATTCTTTGATTAGCTCTGTAGCTTCAAGCATCTTTTAAACCTAGATGATTGTACTATAGGAGATCTGTCTCAACAACTCAGAATCTAACTTTCTTTTGACATGTTTGGGTATAAGTTATAGTTTTATACTCGCTCTAGAGTAAATCCTTTAAGAAATAAGGGGAATTCTATGACTTGCTAAGATCTTAATACCTAAAGATAGATATATTAGACAATGTCAGTTAACGAATTATTACAGAAACAGAACGATGGAGGCATGGCCCCTTGCTTATTTGTTTTGATACCAGTGTTTAACGAAGAAGCCAGTGTGGTTCTGGCTATATCCGAAATCAAAGAAGTTCTTAGTAGCTTAAAAAATAAATACAAGACACGGATCATAATTATTAATGATGGATCAACGGATAAAACTAGACAGGAATTGGAAAAGATAGAAGTTGATAAAATAATCACGCATACTAAAAATAGGGGACTAGGAGCTGCTGTTAGAACGGGATTGAATTATGCTAAGCTACATGGTGCTGATTTTGTGATTAAAATAGATGCTGATCTTCAACATGACGCAAAAGACATACTTAAACTAATGAACTTACTAGAAACAGATCAAATAGATTTGGTTTATGGCAATAGGTTCCTTGGATTAGAGTACAAAATGCCTTTGATTAGATTGATTGGCAATAAAGTATTTAATAAAATAATGAGCTTTATTACTGGTTGGAATATTGAAGATGGTCAGCCTGGTTTATTTGGACTTAACAGACAATATTTATCATGCTTCGACTTTCAAGGTGATTATAATTACACTCAACAACTTTTGTTGGATGCTAGCCATAAGAATATGAGATTCCTTCAAACTCCTATTAGCTTCAGAAAAAGGGCTTATGGTGATTCTTTTATTAGTTTTGTATATCCATTTATAGTTTGCTATCAAATTATAGTGATGATGCTTGGGAGGCTTTGTGGTAAAAGATAGTAGACATCCTGCAAAACCCCGTTTTGCTAGTGATGTCGACACAAAAAAGGTCGGAACGGTGCGGCGCACTAGTTCCGTTAGTAAAGACAAAGAGGACTTTCGCGAGAAGTCTAGTAAGAATCTTTGGCTGATTCTTCCAATATTGATTCTTGTCAATAATATCTTTGTTCTATATAGAAATATAACTTATAACTTCTTTAGTCAGGATGAGTTTCAACATGTTCACAATGCCTGGAATCAATTTAATGGACTCATGATTTATAGAGATTTCTTTGATCATCATGGACCAATTTATACACTATTAAATAGCTTCATATTGACTAAGATTAATGAACCAGCTAGTTTTGAGACTTTAATTATTTTTAGACATTATTCTTTTTTTACAAGTCTATTGATATTTATTTTGGTTTTTTTGATTGCAAAATTTTTCTTGAAGACAAATAGTTTAGCTTTACTAACTACTATGGTTGTTACGATGTGGCATATAACTCAGGTGGCTTCTATTGAGATTAGACCTGATCTGTTACAGACGGTGTTTGCTTTACTTGGGTTCTATCTTTTCGTAATAAACCAAAAAACTACAAAAGTCTTGGTTTTTGTACTTAGTGGATGTCTTTTTGGTTTAATGCTTTGTTGTAACTTTAAATCTATAATATTATTAGCTGCAATTTTTATTTTTCTTGCTTATGAATATTATAAGGAAAAGCAGCCTCGGTCATTGATGATAGGGCTATTGATGCTACTTGGTGCATTATTTGTTTACGCAATGTTTGGTATTTATTTTTATTCTCAAGGAGCTTTGAATGAATTCCTTTATTATAATACAGTGTTTAATTTTTCTTTTTCTACTAATCGATCTTATGACTATATTGGAATGCAGTTAACGAGTACGAACTTCCTGAAAGATTTTTTACTCTGTTTGTTTAGCATTTTAGGGATATATTCGATGAAGTTTAAGTCATACTCAACAAAATTATTATTGCTTTGTGCTTTATTGCCGATCTATGGTTGCTTTAAAGGTTTCTTTCCTTATTACTGCCTTATATTTTTGCCATTTCTGTCTATTTTTACTGCACATGGAATTAATAAGTATTTAATTGAAAAGCAAATGAGTTATAAATGGTTGTTGAGTTTATTTGTTATTGGATTAGCTTTATCGACTAATAATATAAAGAAAATCAAGCATGTTCCAGATGCTAAGTATTTAAGTCAGAAAAATACTCTTGATTATGCATTGCATAAATTCAATAGAGAAGCAAAAATCGCAACATACAACAGGGCATGTCCTGCATATATTTTCAATGAAGATATAGATTATTTTTGGTTTGAAAACACAGGTATTAGTCATGTTTCCAAGCAAAATCCCTTTATGCTTCAAGATCTCCCTGAACTAGAAATAGTTGCGTTTATGGATAAGATTTATGATAAACAAAATGAGGAAAAACGATCTTATTTCATGAGGCATTATCAATTGGTTGAAGGCGATCCATTGCAGTGCATTTGGCTTAAGAAAGCTCGCTAGTCTTTTGACCAGATACAATACAATTCCAAGTCCAATTACTTAGTATCTTAGGGTAATGTTTTTCCAGATATTTATCCCAGTTGCAGAACTGTTGAACCCAGGCTGCAAAGAAAGACTCTGGCTTGAAACTAATCTCTGCAAAAGGAGTTGAGAAGAGGCCTTGTGGGCTAGTTGTGATTTCACATAGACCAACTTCTTTGAATTTATCTCTTATAAACTGGGATTCAAGTTCTTCTTGGTCTGAAGAGTAGTGACTATCGAGTTTTTTTCTTAATTTCCTCATGTTGTGAATCAAGAAATTATTTGGCTGTGGTTCATTAACTACTAAAATGCCACCGGGTGCTAAAAGCTTAAAGCATTTTCTGAGTGCTGCATCGATATCTTCTACGTGATGCAAAACTCCAATCATAAAGATGAGATCATATTGACTATCAGTACCGAGTTCTAGAAAATCTGAACAGATCCAAGTGACTTGAGGATCTTGGCTTCTTTGTTTGGCAAGATTAATGAATTGAGTAGAATAGTCCACTCCTGTGTAGTGACTGTAATGTCCTTGCAGATACTCGGCTCCAAAACCAGCTCCGCAGCCTAGTTCTAATACTCTTAAGGTTGTGCTGTTCTTGCCTAATGTTTGTATGAGTCTATGTTTGCGAGCTATTCTTGATGCCTTATTTAAATCCTTCTTGAAATATTGCTCACTTATATTGTCGAAAAGAGCTTGGTCTTTTTGGCTTCTTGAGTTGAGGGCTTGATTTAGCATCTTGTTTTAAAGGATTATAGCAAGTGTTCAAGTCAGTCCTGAAACACAATAAAAATAGGTACCTACTGAAGCAGGTACCTATTTTATTAATGGTGCTCCCGAAGTGAATGAACAAAGACTCCCCTAAAACAGTTATCAACTGTTTTAGGCTCGTGACTCCGGGGGCTACAGTTTCTCCATTATAAATTTGAGCTTATAGCTCCCCTCGTCAATCAATACGAGTCGACCACCCTTCGGGTGCTGTGACTTATAATCATTAGGTCAAGCCTAAGTATTTGCGAAACACAATAAACAAAAAGACCCACCGATGGCGAGTCTTTTTGTTTATTAATGGTGCTCCCGAAGTGA